>JAUIHJ010000282.1 GCA_030432015.1 bacterium | reverse complement strand
TTGGGCCTGCCTGCTGGGGGTTCTGACGCAGTACTTTCTGAATATGGAAATCACGCGGTGGGCGCTGGCCACTGGTGAAAGTGCGATTACCGGTTTTGTTCGGTTGAACAAGCATTGGGCCTGGGTTTTCCTGCTGTTGAATATCATCCCGTGGATGATCCCGGCATGGGCCACGGGTGCGGCTCAACTGGTGAGCTGGCTGATTTGGGAACCGGAACTCGTTTTTGATTCAGGCACGTATGTGATCGCGAATGAACGTTACAAAGTCTGGATTGCCATCGCGAGCATGTTTGGTTGCGGCGCGATTCTGACCGCCGGGCCGGTGATCTACGAGACCGTCGAACGCATCCAGGTCATTCTGGTCAGTACGGTCATCGCGCTGATTCTCGTCCTGGCCATTTGGCTGGTGCGTTGGGAATCGGTGGTCTCGCTGTTCGGTTCGACCCTCACCTTTGGGTATCCGGATTTTGTCCCCGGCCCAAGTACAGGATTGGATCCCGTCGTCCTGTTGGGAGCGCTTGCGTTTGCCGGCGCTGGCGGGACCACAAATTTGGGACAGAGCAATTACATCAAAGACAAGGGCTACGGGATGGGGGCCCACGTGGGGCGGATTACCAGCCCGATTACGGGGCAGGTCGAAGCGGTCACCGAAATTGGGTTTCACTTTCCCGACACGCCAGACAATTGGCGGCGCTGGGGGCGGTGGTGGAAGTCGGCCAGTTGGGAGCACTCGCTGAGTTTTCTCGCGACATGCATTTTTTGCCTGGTCCTGCTCGCACTGATCAGCCACAGCGTGTTCTACGAACAGGGTGTATTGCGCGCTGGTGCGGAAAAATATGGCAACGGGATGAACTTCGTGTTGGGCGAAGCGAACGAAGTGGGGCAGACCATCAGTCCGATCGCCAAGAGCGTATTCTTGTTCATGGGGGTTGTGATCCTGGTGACGACAGAGTTTGGTGTCTTGGACGCTGCCAGCCGGATTTCAACCGATATCGTGAAAGTGGCATGGCTCCGAGATAACGACGCCTGGAGTGAAAGTCGACTTTACTACGTATTTCTGTGGGGCTCGATCCTGGTCGGATCAGGAATCTTGTTGCTTGCCACGATTGGAATCGACGTCGGCGCGTTGAAGCTGTTCAAGCTGACGGCCGCCATGAACGGCGGCGTGATGTTCTTGTATGCCACCCTTCTACTTTACGTGAATCGTTTCAAGCTGCCGGTCGGGGTGCGGATCAACTGGTGGCGATCGATCATCATGGTTTGGGCCATCTTCTTTTTTGGCGCGTTCGCCGTCTGGGCCGCCGTCTCGTCGCTCTCCGCGATGTTTGGTTAACGTCTCAATCGGATCAGGATGTGAATGATGAAACTCGCTTTGTCGGTGCGGATTGCCGAAGCCGCCTGTAAGACCAAGCTGAACGTGCCGTTAGAACACCTGGTGGATCTGGCGGTGGCCCACGGCTACAGCGCCATCTGCATGCGGGCCAGCGCCGGCGGGATTGGGACGCCGCGCGAGGAACTGACGCGCATGCGCGAGCTGATCGAAGCAGCCGGCCTGCGCGTCTCGATGGTCACGGCCGATTCCGACGTTCCGATCAACAATGACCAGGGCCCGAACAGTCTGCGCGACATTGGCCCCAGCCTGGAGGTGGCCGAACTGCTGGGCTGCGATCTCATCCGAGTCTGTCTCAAGACGGCCGACGACATTCCTTGGGCCGTCCGTTCGGCCGACGCCGCCGCGGCACGCGGGATCCGCCTCGCCCACCAGTGCCACACGACCACGTTGTTCGAGCAGATTGATCGATCGCTGGAGATTTTGCAGCAGATCGACCGCAAGAATTTTGGTTTGATTTACGAACCGGCCAACCTCTTGCTGTGCGGCGAACCGTACGGCCTATCGGCGTTAGAGGCGCTCGCGCCCCATCTGATGAATGTCTACGTGCAGAATCATCGGCTGGATCCCGCCGGACCGGAAGAACTTGAAACCTGGTGTCGGGGGCCGGTCCGATTTCATCACCTGCCGGTCTGGGAGCCGGGAGGAGTCGATTTTCCGGCCGTCGTCGACGCCCTCCAGCAGATCGGCTACGACGGCTGTCTGACGATCCACCAGCACTATGCACATCTGATGGGGCCCGATGAGGCTGCCGAGAAGAGCGGCGCGTACTTTCGCAGCTGTGGCGGGTTTGATGCCGACTGACGACCAACCCCGTGCCACGGCGGAAGCCCCGCGGCCCAAGGTGTTGCGCGTCCTGGCGCTAAATGCCTACCACGGCGGTAGCCATCGAGCCTTTCTCAATGGATGGTCGCGGCACAGTCGACATGATTTCACGCTGCTGTCGCTGCCGCCCTTCAAGTGGAAGTGGAGAATGCGCCATGCCGCGATCAGTTTTGCGACAAGGACCGCCGAACTGGTCGACGCGGGTTGCCAGTGGGACGTCGTGTTCTGCACGGACATGCTGAACCTGGCCGAATACCGGGGCTTGGCACCGCCGTCCGTTTCCCACCTGCCGGCAGTCGCATACTTCCACGAAAATCAACTCACCTATCCCAATCAGGAGTCGCACGAACGTGATTTGCACTTTGCGTTCACAAACATGCTGACCGGCTTGGCGGCCGATCGCGTCTGGTTCAACTCTGCCTTTCACCGCGATGAGTTCTTGCAGACGCTCGGACAGATGTTGCGCAGGATGCCGGACCACCAGCCTCTGTCGGCGGTCGGGGAGATTCGCGATAAGACCACGATCCATTCGCCGGGCATTGAACCCACGCCGGCCCGACCGGCCCGGCACTGTCAACCGCTACGGGTGACCTGGGCATCACGTTGGGAACACGACAAGGGCCCTGACGAGTTCTTCGCCGCGCTGCGCCTGCTACGGGACGGTGGCGTGGATTTTCGTCTCCGGGTGCTTGGCGAATCATTTGGGCACGTCCCTCCTTGCTTTCAAGTTGCCCGTCAGGAGTTCGCGGCCCAGATCGTGCAGTGGGGCTTCCTGGCGGAGCGTACTGAATACCAGCATGCACTCTCTGATTCGGACATCATGGTGTCGACGGCGCTGCACGAGTTCTTTGGGATCGCGATGGTCGAAGCGGTCGCCTCAGGCTGTTTTCCCCTCGCACCGCGCCGGTTGGCATACCCGGAGGTTTTGGGTGCCGCAGACGATTGGTTTTATGACGGGACCGTGGAGGATCTGGCGGCACGTTTGAACCAACTCGACCAGCGCTTGCGTGTCCGGGGAAGCCTTTGGTCGGGCGAAGACCGCAGCCAGGAGATGAGGGAGCGTTTTGGATGGCAGCGGGTCACCACGGAGATGGACCGAGCGTTGGTGGAACTCGTCGCGGGATCATGACCAGCACGCTTGCAGGATGCCCATGCTTGCGCTTCAGCCGTGGTGCCGATGCACAGACCGCTTGGCCGCATCAGCAATGCTGGTCGCGCATGCGGCGCGCTAGCCGACCTCGCGAGATGGCCCGGACAGCCTGTTTAGGTTGACTGAATATGAGATTCGCCTTGACGAAATTCAGGCAACTAGGTTCAATGCGCGAACCTGGGTGAATCGAGATAAGTGGCCGATGACGGTAGGCGAGTCGTCTACCGTTTCAAGATGAGGTTCCCCCGGTCAAGGATGAGGACGTCGGGCCATTGGAGGTCCGTCACCCTTCGCCACTCGGAGGGCGGAGCCATCGATGTTTTTCCCTGCTTCGGCGGCCGAGGAAAAACTGAAACGAAAACAGTCGCCGTTACAGAGGAGCCACGGAGATGGCAACGAAGAAAAAGACAGCGTCAAAGTCAGCAGCCAAGAAGCCAGCCGCTAAGAAGACCGCCCAGGCCACGGCCAAGCGATCGCCTAAGAAGAAGACGGCTGCCGCCAAGAAGCCTGCTGCGACCAAGACGGCGAAGGCCACGGCCAAACGGTCTCCTAAGAAGAAGACCTCAGCTGCGAAGGCCCCCGCCAAGAAGGCGACTGCGAAGGCGACTGCGAAGACCACCGCCAAGCGATCTCCTAAGAAGAAGACCGCCGCCGCCAAGAAACCTGCCGCCAAGCCCGCCAAGCGAACGACCGTCAAAAAGAAGTAAGTGGACGGACATTGCAGGCTCGCGACACAATCGAGGTCGAATCACACCGGTGATTCGGCCTTTTTTCGTGCTGGGCGGCGTTTGCGGCGCGTTCTTGCTTTTCCGTGCCGAGCGCAAGGGCGTTGACGAAAGCCTCGTCAGGCGTTACGGTTAGGGCGAATTCTCGCCCTCAAATCGGAGCAAAGTGACAAATTGGCTAAATCGGACGATCAACCCAAGCAGTTTGAAGATTTCGACATTTCATCTGAGATGAGCGCGGCGCTTCGTGACGCGGGTTACACGGAGCCAACTCCCGTTCAGGCGGGTGTCATTCCCGAAGCACTCGAAGGATTCGATGTCATCGGTCAGGCTCGGACCGGTACAGGCAAGACGGCCTCCTTCGTCATTCCGATCCTGGAACAACTCGATCTACCTAAGCGGAGCGGCGGGCCACAGGCATTGATCTTGGTTCCGACGCGCGAACTGGCGGTCCAGGTGCGCGATGAGGTGGTCAAATTGTCCAAGGGGCAACGGGTGCAGTGTGTCGCGGCGTACGGCGGCAAGCCGATTCGTGGCCAGATTGAAAAGCTGAATCGCAATCCGCAGGTCGTGGTGGGAACCCCGGGTCGTGTCATCGATCATATTGGGCGAGGGACCTTACCGCTAAACGATATCTGGTGCGTTGTCCTGGACGAAGCCGACCGGATGCTCGACATTGGCTTCCGCCCGGATATCGAGAAAATCCTCCGCCGCTGTCCGTCCGAACGGCAGACGTTGCTATTGAGTGCTACCGTGCCACCGGCCATTGAACGGCTGGCGAAACGCTACATGCACGAACCGGTCATGTTGAATTTTTCGTCCAAGGACATGACGGTCGAAACGATCGAGCAGTTTTACTTTACGGTCGACAACCGGATGAAATATGACTTGCTGGTGCATCTTCTCGAGCGAGAACAGGCAAAGCAAGCCATCATCTTTTGTCGCACCAAGCGTGGCGTCGATCGGCTCGTCATGCGACTCCGGAAGAAGCTGGACAGCGTCGATTGTATTCACGGCGATCTGCCACAAGGGGGCCGAGATCGCGTGATGAAGCAGTTTCGCGAAGGAAAGCTGCGCTACCTGATTGCCACCGATGTGGTCGGCCGCGGGATTGACGTATCCGGCATCTCGCACATCATCAATTTCGATACCCCGTCCTTTTGTGATGACTACGTGCACCGAGTTGGACGAACCGGGCGGATGGGGCGGGACGGCGTGGCCTACACGTTTGTCGCGCCGGAAGAGGGGCCTGAACTGACGCGGATCGAGCAACGCATCAATCTCGAATTGAAACGTGGCGAGCTACCCGGCTTCAGCCACTCGGAGCGGGCCGACCCGGTTCCCGAGAAACCCGTGAACCCCCCTCCGGCGTCGCTGATGAAACGACCGCCGAAGAAATACCGGCGAGGTCTGTGAACCGGCGGCTTGGCCTGTTAGGACCGATCATGACAAGGCATTGGACCTGTCGCGACAAGGATCGGACCGGTCGCGACAGGACCATTCCATGGCGGCAGTGAGCAGCGTACCTATCTCCCGATTCGCCGAGTGTGGTACTGGATAAACTCGTCCTTGGTCAGTTTGCTGTCCTTGTCCAAGTCATAATCTTCGAAGCCGCGTAATCGCTCGCCTTCCTGCCTGTCGATCACACCGTCGTCATTGCGGTCATAGCGCTGAAAGACTGCCAGTGCGAACGCCGCATAACGTTCCTGCGAACTGCCAGAAGGTGCAGTACGCCCGGCCCCGCCCGAGCTTGACCGCGGTGGTGAGGGTGGCCGCCCAATATTGGGACGTCGTGGCGACTCGGGACGCCGAGGCGGTTCGGGACGTCGAGGCGGCATGGAGCGGGAACGCGTGATACCAGATCGTGCACCCGCTGGAGCGACCTCGGACACGACCACAAAAAAGACCAGCTGGTGCTCAGACTGTGAACTTGCGACCACGTGCGGTTCACCTGCCTTCAAGCGGAGTTCGGTGTTGAAGGTCGTGGTGCCGATCGCACCGAGCGACTTTTCAACTTCGCCCGGCTCGAGATCCGAAGACTCGTATTGGACAGCGATTGCGATCCCACTGTCGTCTGATGAAACCTTGGTGTTCATCATCGTGCCAACATTGACAGATGTCGATTGAGTGGCTGCGCGGCCACCACCCAAATTTGTCGAACCGGTCACCATTTGGATGCGTTTTCCAAATTGCAGGGTCGATTCGACATCTTCGACACTGGTCAGCGACAACTTTTCTTCGCTGACGATCTTGTCATCGCTGTGCCAATCGCGAAGTTGGTCTTCGAGTGCCGCGCCACGGAGGCCGGCGGCGGATTCAGATTCCGCGTCCTTAACAACCAGCCGCACCATTTCAACCACAAAGACTTTTGGCGGGTCCTTGGGGGCGGCTGTTTCTTCCTCGGCCTGCAGGCTCGTGATGTTCCCCGCGATCAGGACGAGGCACAGTGTGATTTGGCGCATGACAATTCTCCAAACGGTGTGCTGTACGTGGGACGTTGGCAAGTGGCGCGCGACCCGTCGAGGCAACCATGTCCGACTGCCATAATTCGCCCGGGCGTGTCGACCACCGTTTCCTGCAACGCATGAGTCTCAGACTAGTCGATTGAACCGCCTTTGTCCCGTTTTGTAGCGAGAAAATCGGAACGCTTGGGGGCTTGGCGTACCACGCCCTGGCTGGGGTTGGCGACACGCCGTCTCCGGTTGCGTCGATCCAGTTCGATTGCCGTGGTCGCGACAGGTCGCGGACGCGACTATAATTACGACCCACTGGCACCCCACACAGGCACCTTCACACCTCGCAAAACAGGCCTCAAATGTCGAATCCGTTCGTTGATCTACGCAGCGATACCGTCACGAAACCCTCTGCGGAGATGCGCGCTGCAATCGCCAATGCCGAGGTGGGTGACGACGTGATTGGAAATGACCCTACCGTTGATCGTCTGCAGCGGATGACCGCAGAGATCCTCGGCAAGGAAACGTCGCTGTATATGCCCTCCGGTTCGATGACCAATCAGATTGCCGTGCGCGTTCACTGCAAACCGGGCGATGAGTTTATCTGCGAAGCGGGCTGCCATATTTACAACTACGAACAGGCCGCCTTTGCCCAACTGAGCGGTGTGGTGGCACGCACCGTCGAGGGAAGCGGAGGCGTCTTGCAACTGGACCAGTTGCGAGGCTTGATTCGTCCGAACAACGAACACCTGGTGCGCACGCGGTTAGTCTGTCTTGAAAATACGCACAATCGCAGCGCGGGAAAGGTACAGCCCTACGACACGGTTGCGGAGATCTGCGCTTGGGCTCACGACAACGGTCTGCGAACGCACTTGGACGGTGCCCGGCTATTCAATGCCGTTGCGGCCAGCGGGATTTCGGCCGCCGACTGGTCGCAGCACTTCGATACGGTGAGCGTCTGCTTTAGCAAGGGATTGGGAGCGCCCGTGGGTTCGGCGTTGGCGGGCTCGCACGAAGCCATTGCCGAGGCCCGTCGTCATCGCAAACTGTTTGGCGGCGGCATGCGGCAGGTGGGAATTATTGCCGCTGGCGCGCTCTACGCGCTGGAGCACAATCTCGAGCGGCTGGCTGATGATCATGCCAACGCCCAAATCCTGGCTGAGGCCGTTCGTTCCGCCGAAGGGATCTGGCTGCACCCGGCCGAAGTCGATACGAACATTGTCTTCTTTCAGGTCGATCCCGAACTTGCATCGGCTGCCGATTTCGTCGCGGCGCTGGAAGTCGAGAACGTGTATGCCTTGGCGTTGGGGCCGGACGTCATCCGTATGGTGACCCATCTGGATGTCGACGCGGCAGGCGCTCAACGGGCCGCCGAAGTGATCCCACATGTGGCCGCACAATTGGCTGCTGGCGTTCGTCCCCCGGCGCACAACATCGCAGCCTACTGAGCATCGCCGGGCAGGGGCGGGCGAGTGGGTGAAGTGATTGATGACCCTGCATCGCCAGCCTCCCAACGTCCTCGGGCGGAAGTGGATGGCTATGACCGAAGAGAATTCGGCAGGATCGTTGGCAGTACCCTGGCTTGGTCGCATTCTCGGGGTTGTGATCGCGGTGACCATCTTCTGGTTACCTACGGACTGGGTCGGTGGAATGACTCCGGCAGCGCAGGCGACGGCCGCGGTCGCGCTGTTGATGGCCACCTGGTGGATGACCGAGGCCGTGCCCTTGCCGGTCACCGCCTTGTTGCCGCTGCTGCTATTTCCGTCGTTGGGCGTGATGACCTTCGACGAATCGGCTGTCCCCTTTGCCAACAAGTTCGTCTTCCTGTTCATGGGAGGCTTTATGCTGGCGCGGGCGGTCGAACGCTGGGGATTGCATCGTCGCATTGCACTCTTAACGGTGCTGGCCGCAGGTACCCAGCCAACTCGCCTGATTGCCGGCTTCATGATGGCCACCGCATTTCTGAGCATGTGGATCAGCAATACCGCGTCAACGGTGATGATGCTGCCGATCGGAATGAGCCTTGTCGCATTGATCGGCGATCGACTGCGAGGTGACGACCACAGCGGCCGCGTTAAGCACGACCCAGGCGACCACGGCAAGCTGGAACCTGACGTCGAGCCATCACCCACGCAGGGCGACTCGTCAAATTTTGCCATCTGCATGATGTTGGGAATTGCCTACGCTGCCAGTATTGGGGGCGTGGCGACACTGGTCGGCACACCGACCAACGTGTTCTTGGCCGGCTTTGCCCAGGCACATGAGATCGAAATCAGTTTCGGTCGCTGGATGTTGTTTGCAGCTCCGTTGGCTGCCGTCATGTTGCTGCTGACCTGGCTGTTGCTCACACGGCTCGTGTTTCCGATTCGTGTTCGGCAAATCCCCGGCGGTCGTCAACTGATCCGTAACGAACTAACCAAGCTCGGCGCGATGTCGCGGGGGGAATGGACCGTGCTGGCCGTGTTCTCAGCGACGGCAGTCGCCTGGGTTGCACGTGGGACGCTTGCCAAGTGGTCGTGGCTGACCGAACAAGTCCCCATGGTGGCAACCATCAGCGACACACAGATCGCCCTGGTGGCAGCGATCCTGCTGTTTATCATTCCCGTGGACTTCGGCAAGGGAATTCAAGCGCTGGACTGGAAAACCGCCAAGTCGATTCCTTGGGGGGTGCTGCTGCTGTTTGGGGGCGGGTTTAGCTTGGCCCGGGCCGTTACGGCAAGTGGCCTGGCCGATTGGATCGGCGGAAATGTCGGTCGGTTGGCCGACCAACCCGCATTGGCCATCGTGATCGGTGTCACGGTGATGATCGTCTTTCTGACCGAACTCACCAGCAACACGCCGACCGTCGCTGCCTTGCTACCGGTTCTCTATAGCGTCGCCATCGGGGTGGGCATCGAACCCATGTTGCTGATGGTGCCGGCGACCGTCGCGGCGTCGTGCGCCTTCATGCTGCCGGTCGCCACGCCCCCCAACGCGATTGTGTTCGGCAGCGGCCACGTTTCGATTCAGGCGATGATTAAGGCCGGTGTCTGGCTCAACGTGTTGGCGATTGTGTTGACGGTCACCTGGATGCAATTGGTTGGCCAACGCGTCTTCGAAATCGAATGATGGGCCGCCCAGGGAGTACGCTGGTGAGGCTGCTGCCAAAAAAAAACGCTCGGAAAGTCCGAGCGCTTGGTGTTCTGTGATCCTTGCGTGCCGCTTACGCCGAGGGCTGGCGAAATTGTGCGTAGCTGAGGAGGACGTCGTACAGATCTGGAGAGATACCGATCTCGTCGTCGCCAAAGTCTTCGATCCAAGTTCGTTTGCTATGAAGTGCATCCGCTAGC
>JAUIHJ010000281.1 GCA_030432015.1 bacterium | reverse complement strand
CGTCAACCATAATCTGGATGAACTCGTCCGCGGTCTCGTCAAGCTCGCCTTTGTACCTCCGCTGGAGCAACTGGCAATAGCTGGCGACCGTCCGGAGTGGTTCCTGTAAGTCGTGTGATGCGATGTAGGCGAACTGTTCGAGTTCTTCGTTTGATCGCGCCAACTCCTGGGATTGTCTCTTCAGGTCGACGGTGCGTTGGGCCACCCGTTCTTCCAGCGTGCAATTCAGTTGCTGCAATTCGGCAAAGCCCTGGGCATTCTCCATCGCCGCGCCTGCAAGCGTGGCGATGAAGGCGGCCAAGCGAGCTTCGTCTTCGCCAAACAGCCCGCCGACTTCCCGGTGCGTTGCGTAAATGAAGGCCGCGACTTTGCCGCGGACCACGATCGGCGCGCAAAGTATCGAGCGAACGCCGGAGAGCACGACGCTTTCGCTGGCATCGGCGGCGAGTTCCTCGTCAATCGTAATTGGCCAGAGGCTTTCCTGCGCCTGGTACATGGTACGGTGGCTGATGACCTCAGCGGACGAACCGCCGACGACGGAGTAGGCAGCCAACTGGTCTGGCTCGGCGAGTTCCACCACAAGGCACGTCTGGCCTCGCAACATCTGTTTTCCAGCGTCGAGCACGGCGGTGAAGATCAGGTCCCGGGAAAGCGCGCGGGCAATTTCACGTCCAGTTTTCAAGACGGTGTCGAAGCGATCCGCCAATGACAATGTCGCAGGTTTGGCGGTGGCCGCGGCAGCGTCATCGTGCTGCGGCGCGATCTCTCGAAACATCGCCTGCGCTTGCCGACGGTCGCGTGAGGCATTTTTCCAGCCGAGCAAATCGCCCAGTTCCGCGCGGGCCATCAGGGTTTGTGCTTGCTCATAGCGAGCTTCCTGGGCGACGGCAATCGCCAGCGAGCGGTCAAGGAGGTTCCTGGCCTGACGCGGCCGGTCCTTGATGGCGGCCAGGAGACCCGACTCGCGCAACGCGTGTGGCAACTCATTGCGGAAACTGAAGGCGACCCACCGCGCGCGGCGGGCAGCGCGTACGGCCATTTTCAGGAGCTGGCGTCGAGCGGCGGGGGACCGCTGGGACGTCGCTTCGAGTTGCCGTCGCCGTACGGTTGCCAGCCATGGTGCGATCGGTGCAACCCAGGCGTGACGAATCCCGGCTTTGGAAACCACACGCAATGCGCGTTCGATCATCGAGGCCGCTGCATCCAGTTCATCGGCATACAGCAGACGAACCCCTTCGGCCAGCAACACCTGGGCCGACGTTTGCGGATCATTGCGATCGCTCTGCAATTCCGCCTGCACGATCTCCGCCGAGACCCGTCCGCGGGACGCGAGCACCAGGACATCGAGTGGCATTCCCGCAGCCTGGCGATCACCGTACGCCCGCCCGATTTCTCGCGTTCGCCGCGCTTCCTCGGCGGCGCCGCGTAGATCCCCCAGGCGATAGAGGCTCAGGGCGACTTCATAACGGGCTGTGGTCATTTCCCAGTAATCGCCGGTTCGCTCGAACAAGCGAATGGCCTGCCGGCACTTAGTAACACATTCGGAAAAACGAGACTCGGCATACAGCACCACGCCATGAAAGCTCAACGCGTGTGCACGGCCCCAAGTGTCGGCCTCTTGTTCACGAATCTGAAGGGACTTCTCTGCATACTTGTGGCCCCTCGCAAACCAGGGGATGGTCGACATGACGGGGCCGTGGTTGCCGTAGGCATGTGCCAGCTCGAGCGTGTGCGGATAACGTTCTGCCAGATTCATGCCGCGGAGATGGGCCCACAGCGTGGGAAGCGTCCCGCGGCTGAACCAGTAGGCATACGAGAGGCGGCGGAGCAGCTGAATCGCAATGAACTCGGAACAAGTTTCTGGAATTGGCCGACGCGCCAGAAACAGCCTTGGCAGCAGCGAGTGCAACGTCTGCACGACCAATTCCCAGATGAGCCCGAGGGTCAGGCTGAGGTTTCCCCGAGGCACGCGTTCGCCGAGCAATTTCAATGCGCGTTCGATGCACTCCCCGGCTGCCTTCATGTCTCCCTGTTTATGCGCGAGCTCCCCCAGCCGACCTTCGATGTCCGCTTGTTGCACCGCACCCTTGGCAAGAAACGCGGCCGCTTGCAAGACCTGCGCGGCTGCGGCGTAGTTTCCCTGCAGCATGAGGATGTCCCCTTTGCCCTCGGCGATCCGATAGCGCGTCGCCTCGTCCGCGTCGGTGACACCCCGCTCGGCAATGTCGTACTGCTGGATGGCAATTTCCAACGCATACTTTCGACGGGCCTGGGCCGCTGCCTGGAGGGCGTAGGGGAGTGCCCGCTGGCTCTCGCCGGCGGCATCAAAATGGAAGGCCAGATGAAAAAAGGCCGTCGGTTGATCGCGTTCCAGTTCGTTCGCTGCCCTGCGGTGCAAGTCCCGGATTTCGGCTTCGGAAAGCCGTTCGACCAACGCCACGCGCAGACGATCATGTACGAAGACGCAATTCGTGCCGTCATCGCGGCTCCACAGGACCTGACGTTGCCGTGCTTCCTTGACCGCGGTGAAGGCATCGTTGGGCGTCTGCGACGCCAGGGTGGCCGCCAACGCCAGAGGGAATTCCCGGCCGATCACCGCGCCGACCGTCAGAAACGCAAGCGTTTGCGGTGGAAAGCGGTCAATGCGCCGTGTCAGAAACGCGGCGGCATGACGCGAGGATTGTACGTCAACCAACGCATCCGGTTCGATCCGCCAGCCATCCCCTTCCCGCAGCAAGGCGCCCGATTCGGCCAGTCCACGCAGAATGGCCGAGATCATGAACGGACTGCCTTCGGACAGTCGCTCGAGCAAGTCGAAGACCTCTTCGGGCAGAGTACCTGCCATGGAGGTGGCAAGTTTGCGGGTGTCCTCGGTGCCAAATGGCTGAAGTGTAATGGTGTCCAGCGGCTCGAGTTGATGAAGCAAGTGCTCCGCGTCAACATATTCGCTCCGGTACGCTCCGAGCAACAAGACATGGCACGCGTTGTCCGCCGATCGCTGTTGTTCTCGGGACCAGTGGTCCAATAGTTTGAGCGACAACTCGTCGGCCCACTGGCAGTCATCCAGAATCACCACGGCGGGACGTTCGGCAGTCCCCAGGGAATTCAGAAACGTCGTCAGCGCATTCAGAGCACGCGTTTCGCCTCGGTCTTCGGGACCCGAGTGGTGTTGCGGTTCGAATCCCAAGGCCCGAGCCAAGTCGGGGAGCAGCGCGCAAATGACCTCCGGATTTTCCGCCAGCTTGCTCCGAATGCCGTCGAGCAGTTCAGGATCGATATTCCCTTCGGCAATCAGATTGCTGCTGATCCCCTCGAAGGCTTGCAGCGGCTTGTGCGCGGCCTGGTCGAGGAAATGACCGCGGAGCACCAGCGCGGATGTTTGCGACATGCGTTGGGTCAGCTCGTGAAGCAGACGCGTTTTTCCAGCACCGGACTCTGCCTGCACCAAAACCATCCTGCCATGGCCTTGCCGAGCGGCTTCCGCATGGGTGGACAGACAATCAAGTTCCGCGTCTCGACCAACAAATGCCGGTTCGGTAAGGGTGTCGCGCGCGTCGTGCAAGCCGACGACGAACGTTGGTTCGGTCTCGTTCTTCTCGAGTGCCGCGGCGACCAACTGGAGGTCCGTTAGCGCCCCCGTAGCGGTTTGGTAGCGGTCCGACGGGTCCTTCCGGACAAGTCGTTGAATCGCCTCATCCACGACACGGGGAATTTGAATGCCCCGGCTGCGAAGCTCGGGAACGTGGGCCGTCATGTGTTGCCGCAACACCTCGCCGACCGTTTCGCCGCCAAATGGTGGTTGGCCGGACAAACATTCAAACAGCACAATCCCAACCGAATACAGGTCAGCCGCTTCGTCGACGTCTCGGTCGAGTAAGCCGGCCTGCTCCGGCGCCATGTACCTGGCCGTGCCGACGAATTCGTTCCGGACTGCGACCTCGAGCTGCGAACTGCGGGCGAGCCCAAAGTCGATCAGCGTGGCACGTTCGACGATGGGGCCTGCGTTGACGATGATGTTGGCGGGTTTGATGTCGCGGTGCAAAATGCCGTTGTCGTGCGCGTGGCATAACGCCGTCAGCAATGAAATGCCGACTCGTAGCGTCTCCGTCAGGTTCAGCGGACCGCTGCGGAGGCGTGTCGCGAGTGTGTCACCCGCGACGAAAGGCATCACCAGGTATAACTGCCCATCCTGTTCACCCACTTCCAATAGACGTGTCAGCGAGGTGGCTTCGAGCTTGCGCATGACCTCGGCCTCGTGACGCAACCGCATCGTCGCCCCATGGGTAACGTTGTCGGTCGCCGACGCCTTGATCACAACGAGCTCGCCCGTTTCGGTATCGGTTCCGAAGTAGGTGTCGATGGTGCCCTGCCGCTTGACCTCGCGGTCAACCACATAGCGGGTTCCAAAGCAAAGTGGAGGTGCGTGCTCGGTCGGAAGGTCGGGAACTGGGGGCGGTGGGATGGAACTCACGATGCGATGCCTGCTAACCCGTGCAACGGCTTCGTCCGGCAGCCCCGGTGAAAACGATAACGTCTGATGAGAATTCGTATCGCGAACGATGCCCCGTGTTTCCTCTGATCATAAACAAAACCAACTCGCATCGCCAAGCGGTGGAAATCACCCGTCCACCTTGAACCGACATGGGATTCCGGGATAATCAGTGCTGCTTGGTGACTTGAGTTGCGCGTGGCTCGGCAAGGGGTTGGCGAGATGGAGAGTTTCGAACGCGGCACGGAAAGCACGGGCGGAATAGGGGACCCCGATGTTCGAAATCCTGCTAGTCGAAGATAATCCCGCCGATGTCCTGATGGTGGAGGAGGCATTTGACGGCAATCCCCTCCTGAAGGCCCTCCACGTCGTCAACGACGGGGACAGCGCCATCGCCTTCCTGAACCAGAACGGCCAGCATGCAACCGCATCCCGACCCGATTTGATCCTGCTGGACTTGAACTTGCCCGGCACGACTGGCTTTGAAGTGCTGGAAGCGGTCAAGTGTGACGAATCACTGAAACGGATTCCGGTGGTGATTCTGTCCAGTTCGCAGTCTGATAAAGATCGTCTCAAGTGCTACAACCTGCATGCCAACGCGTTCATGACCAAGGTGCTGGAATTCGACGAGTTGCAAAGCCTGATCACGACCACCAGCGAATACTGGTTCGGTAAGGTCAAGCTGCCGCCCCGGTGAGCGGACGTTGTGCAACACGATTCGTTCATGACCGGAGCATGCAGCCCGGCCGCCCTCAAGCACGCGTCGCAGGAAGCAGGGCGGCAATTCATCCATAGCGAAGGTTGCCGGACCCTGGAGCACCCCGCATCGCCGCCCGCCAACGGCAGCCACCTTGAGAAACCTGGCCGTGTGTCGCTCTTATCGTTTCGGACCTGCGGACAGGTTGTCCAGCAGATATGAGGTCATCAGTCCGCGCAGGTGTCGCGTCGTATTCTTCCCTTCGCGGATCGCGTGGGACCGATTCGGATATGCCATCATCGAAAATGGTTTGTTATGACGAATCAATTCGTTAATCAATAACTCGGTTGTCTGATAATGGCAATTGTCGTCGCCGGTGCCATGAATCAAGAGCAGGTTGCCTTGCAGTTGATGCGCGTAGTTGATGGGCGATCCTTCCACATAGCCCGTTGCATTGTCTCCCGGCAACCCCATGTAACGTTCCTGATAGATCGTGTCATAGTAGCGCATGTTGGGAACGGGCGCAATTGACAGGCCGGTCTGATAGAGATCGGGAAACTTGAACATGGCATTCAACGTCATGGAGCCACCACCGCTCCAGCCCCAGATGCCGACACGGGTGGGATCCAGATATGACCGTTCGGCCAGCACGGACCGAACGGCGGCCGCTTGATCTTGCGGAGCCAGAATTCCGACCTGGCGGTAAACATGCTTCCGCCACGCCCGTCCACGTGGCGCCGGTGTACCACGATTGTCAAAGCTCATGACGACAACGCCCTGCTGTGCCATCATCAGGTGCCACAGGTAGCTGCTTCCACCCCAGCGATCCAGCACCGTTTGGCCAGCCGGTTCGCCGTAGACGTAGACCAGCAGCGGGTACTTGCGATTCGGTTTCAGCTTGGGCGGTTTGAGGCACCAGCCGTCGAGCGTCACGCTGTCGTCGATCTCAACACGGATAAATTCCGCCGGTTCTCGTCGCAATGCATCAAGCTTCTCCCGGAGCTTCTTGTTGTCGGCCAACACGCGAATGGACGAGTGGTCGTTGACGCGAACCACTTCGACGGTTGGCGGCTGATCGAAACTCGAATACGAATGAATTGCGTACTCGCCGTTGGCAGACAATTGGTAGCTATGCGTGCCCGCCTGGTCCGACGGCGTCAGGCGTTCAGGTTGGTCGCCGAGCTTCGCACGATACAGGTAACGCTGTGTTGGATTGTCAGGCGATGCAATAAAGTAAGCGGTACTCGATGGCTCGTCATAACGAAGTAGTTCGACGACATCGTAGTCGCCGGGGGTAACGAGCTTGGTCACAGCGCCGCTGCGGGCCGCGAGGTAGACATGCCGCCACCCGTCGCGCTCGCTGATCCAAGTGTAATGCTGTGAATCGTCCGTCCAGAACATCTCGTCGTGGACATCCACCCAGGCGGCGTCCCGTTCTGTGAGGATGACTTTGGTGCGACCGATCTGGGCATCGGCGAGCATGACGCGGTTGGTGTTTTGCAGCCGGTTGAGCTGCTGCAACACGAGTTCATGGGAATTTCCGGCCCAGTCCATCCTCGCCACATAATGATCACGGGGGTCGCCGGGAATCTCCATCCACTGCGGCTTGCCTCCGGCGGCCGAAATGACACCGATGCGGCCAATCGAATTCACCTGGCCGACTTTGGGGTACTTGATCTCGATCGTCCGCGGGTAAAGGCCACTGGTGTTATTGACCAGCGTGACCGTTCGCACGTCGCGACGATCAATTTGCCAATAGGCGATTTTCGTACCGTCGGGGCTCCACCGGTACCCGTTGCGGAGGGCCAATTCCTCTTCGTAAACCCAGTCAAACGTGCCGTTGATGATATCGGGTGATTCAGAATTGGTGAGCCGCGTGATTTGATGGGAACGCAGATCCTCGACATACAGATCGTTGTTGCGCACCTAGGCCACCCGGTCGCTCGACGGTGAAAGCGTGGCGAACATCAAGCTGGACGGCGCGGCGTCGCCACCCACCTGGCGAAGTTCGTGACTGCCGCGGTCCAGAAGCCAGTAGTCGCCCCGCGTATTGCGCCGCCAGACGCGTTTCGAATTGGTGTAGATCAGCAGCAACGAACGATCGTGCGACCAGGCGTAGCTATCGACGGTAAGCGGCTTTGATTCTCCGTCAGGGATCAGCATCGACGACGGGACGACAACGGACCTCGCACCGGTCGCAGCGTCGTACTGGACCAGGTCTTGGCCGGACGGGTCACGCGCCGATTTTTCCAACGTCTCATACGTCGCGCCGGACGCTTGCCATTTGGCGCTGAAGCTGGTCGCGGAAAATTCCGACGAGCTATAGATTCGGTCCAGGGTCAGCAGGGCCGGATCCGGCTGCTGATCCTGCTTGGCCGCTACCTTCTTGGCCGTTATCGCCTGCTGCGAATCCGTCACCTGCTTGGGCCGCGCCGCGTTCTTCGTTTTCTTCTGCGACTTGGCCGCTTCGGCTGGCGAGTCTGCTGGCGCAGGAACGTTTGAAGAACGCGAGTTTTCGTCAGCGACGGTCGCGGCGAGCATGCTGACGAGCATGGTCAACAACAGGAGGGTTCTGAGGAGGTTCATAGCGGCTCGTAGTTGAATATCACGGGATTACGGGGCGGCCGGCCTGGCGGCATCCATGTCTGATCGGACACTACAGGTGGGGTGTCGAAAATGTCGTCAGCCCTCATTCTGGTGACGGCGACCAAGGGCCGCGCACCCTGGCCTTTGGTCTGCCCGGGGTGCCTCTTGCAAAATAATTCGAGAAGCGGGGAATCGCCAGCAAAAAAACATGCCGCCGGATGAGATTCCCGAGGTTGGACGTCGACCGTCTGAATGTGCACGTTGATCGTATGGCATGGGTGGTCGAACAGAAAGCTCTCGTGGCTTGGCCGGTTGAATCCGGCGGGCGCTTGGTTATTCTCAACGTTGCTCGCAGCATCGTTGCCAGGGGATCGACGCCCCTATGGTTCAGGCAATGCCCCATTCGTTTCACTTGCCCGCCAGGAATTCCATGAAATTCGCTCGCCGACTGAGTAATGCCCTTGCCCTTTCGCTGCTCTTGGGCGCGTTGTACAGCACCACCGCTGCCTGCGGTGACGATGCGGATGCGCGACCGAACATCCTTTTCATCTTTGCCGACGACCAGTGTTTTGAGACGATCGGGGCGCTCGGGCACACGGATATCGATACGCCAAATTTGGACCAGCTTGTCCGACAGGGGACGACGTTTACCCACGCCTACAACATGGGTGCCTGGGGAGGGGCGGTCTGTGTTGCCAGCCGAACGATGCTGAATACGGGGCGTTACCTGTGGCATGCCCACGACGTCTATCCGACATCAGAGAAGGAGCGTCAGGCCGGTCGCTTCTGGTCGGAGCATCTTCGCAAGGCGGGCTACGACACCTACTTTTCCGGCAAGTGGCATGTCCGCGCGGATGCTACCAAGGCGTTCGACTTTGTTAACCACGTGCGGCCCGGGATGCCGAACCAGACGGCGTCGGGATACAACCGCCCCATCGAAGGCCAGCCTGATCTTTGGAGCCCCTTCGAGACCAAGTTCGACGGGTTTTGGAAGGGTGGGAAGCATTGGAGCGAAGTTCTGGGAGACGATGCGACCGGCTACCTGGACCAAGCGGCCAAACGTGACCAGCCATTCTTTATGTATCTTGCGTTCAACGCACCTCACGATCCACGGCAGTCCCCCCAGCAGTACGTCGACAGGTACCCGCTGGAACGAATCGCCGTGCCGGAGAATTACCTTAGCGAGTATCCCTTTAAAGAGGAGATGGGCGCGGGGAAGTCGCTTCGGGATGAGAAGCTGGCACCGTTTCCCAGGACTGAATACGCCGTCAAAGTGAATCGCCAGGAATACTACGCCATCATTACGCACATGGACGCCCAAATCGGCCGCATCCTCAAGGCGTTGGAAGCATCCGGCAAGCGTGACAACACCTGGATCTTCTTCACCGCGGACCATGGCCTGGCGGTCGGACGCCACGGTTTGCTGGGCAAACAGAATCAATACGACCACAGTGTCCGCGTGCCGTTCATGGTGGTCGGCCCAGGAGTGGCGGCCAATGCCCAGAACGACACACCCATCTACTTGCAGGATGTGATGCCGACGTCCTTGGAACTGGCGCATGTTGCCAGGCCCGACCACGTCGAGTTCAAAAGCCTGCTACCTCTCTTGCGCGGCGCCGATGTGAAACACTACGACGCAATTTACGGCGGATACACGGACCGCCAACGGATGGTGACGCAGGACGGCTACAAGCTGATCCTGTATCCGACAGCCAAGACGGCGCGGCTGTATCACGTTGCTCGAGACCCGCTGGAGATGAAGGACCTGGCCGGAGACGCGGCGAACCAGGACGTGATCAAGAAGCTCTTCACGAAGCTGCAGGTTCTCCAGCGTGAGAATGGGGACAGGCTGAACCTGGCTGCGGCATTTCCGCAGTTGATGAATTAGCGAGTCGCTTGCCCCGTCCAGGATTTCTTGCCGCGCTAAATGGCCGAGCGCGATTCAGCAGCGCACACCCCGTCAGCGGGACAGGCACCTTTTTCGCCGACAGGCCGTTGTTCCGCAGTTGAATCGAATGGGCGGCGAAAAACGAGCCGGTCCCAATAGTGTTCGGCACAAGATTCGCGGTTAACTCAGGCGATTTGCGTAGTATGGCTGGACTTGCGCGATG
>JAUIHJ010000866.1 GCA_030432015.1 bacterium | reverse complement strand
GTTTCGCGGGAAGCCGTGCCGTTGCCGATCGCAATCAGCTTCGCGTCGTAGCGGTCGATCAGTTCAAGCAACGTGCGGGCCGCGCCGTCGAGATCACTCTTGGGCGGCGTGGGAAAGATTGTCTTGCTGCTCAGGAACTTGCCGGTGCCATCGACGACGGCGACCTTGCATCCAGTGCGAAAGCCGGGGTCGATCCCAATCGTCACCTTGGGGCCGGCGGGCGCGGCCAACATGAGCTTTCGAAGATTCTTGCCGAACACGGCGATCGCCTCTTCGTCGGCCCGCTCCTTCATCGCCTGCAGCACCGACGATTCGATTGCGGGAAGGAGTAGCCGCTGGTAACAGTCGAGCACCGTTGCCACAAGTTCGTGATGGAATTCAAAATGACGTTGGTGCGCCAGCCGCGGCGTCAGCTTCCGCAGAACGTACTCGTCGTCCAGCGTGATGCCGACTCGCAAAATGCCTTCCGCCTCGCCCCGCTTCATCGCCAGCAACCGATGGGATGGGGTACGTTTGAGCGACTCGTCAAATTCGAAATACATTTCAAACTTGCTGCCGGCCTCCTTCTTGCCACGTTTGACGCGCGCGCTCACTTTGCCGTAGTCCGTTGCCTGATCGGCCAGCCAGCGGCGGGTCTCCGGGTTTTCCGACCACTGTTCGGCCACGATGTCACAGGCACCATGTAGCGCCGCGTCGGCATCCGGCACGTCCAGGTCGGGATTCACAAACGACTGCAGCAGTTCTTGGCGAGGTCGGTTTAGCGGTTCCTGCCTCAGGAGCACATCCGCCAGCGGCTGCAGGCCACGTTCCCGGGCGATGGTCGCGCGGGTCCGCCGTTTGGGCTTGAACGGCAGGTAGAGATCCTCCAGCGTTTGTTTGTCGGTCGCTGCCTCGATGCGCCGCCGGAGTTCATCGGTCAAAGCGCCCTGTTCGTGAATCGTTTTGAGAATCGTCGTCTTCCGCTGCGCCAGCTCTCGAGCCTTGCCAATGGCGTCTTCCACGCCGCGGAGTGCGATTTCGTCCAGCCCTTGTGTCGCCTCTTTACGGTAGCGCGCGATAAAGGGAATCGTATTGCCGGCATCCAGTAACTCGATCGTGGCGCGGACCTGCACCGCACTGATGCCAAGTTCCGTTGCGATCGAGCTGATCACTCGGTCAAGATTAAAACAGTCAAACGGTGAGGTCGTCATGGTCGTCGCCGGCTCCTGAAGGTGGGGCAGACCAGCATGTCAGATCCCGTGAATTTCGGCAATCACCGGTCGCCCCGACCGATTGTTAAAATTCAGGTCCCCTCCGAGCCAGACGATTGATGTTGCGCCTTGGTGAATGCCGCAGGCCGGTCCGTTCGTCGCTTGGTGTTGGTGGCGGAGCTGTTGTCGCCTGGGGGGCATCGACCAGGGGGCATTGACCAGGGGGGACCGGTCGCTCCATAGACGTGCCGCGGTGTCGAGCATCTCTGCGTCGACAAACTCCTGCCGCCGCGGCTCAGAGGCGTAAAACCACGGCAGCTGCCGCGACACCTAAGCGCCCGACGCGGGGCTCTGGTCGTCGGGGCGTGTTGTTGTCACAATTCTCACATCCGAGCGCCGCCGCGCAGGGTTTACGGTACCGAAAGTAGAATTAGGATCCCCATGTCATCCACTCAGGAGACGATCGCCACCCATTATCGTCAGCGAGCCGAGCTTTTTGCCGCCGAAGAGCAGCAGTTGGAGCGGAAGGACCGCCAGCTCACGCACGCGCGGGTCGCTGATATGCGCCCGCTCGCTGGTCATGATGGCGATCGAGTGATGCGGGATCATCGCCTTCATGTAGGACACGTCGGACACGGTCTCTTGGCTGCGGACGAGAAAC
>JAUIHJ010000280.1 GCA_030432015.1 bacterium | reverse complement strand
CCTTGGCGCAGCATGATTTCGTCGAAGTGTCCTATCTGCTGATTTACGGCGAATTGCCGACCGAAGCGCAGCTGCAAGAATTCCGAGCGTCCATTCGCCGCCACACGATGCTGCATGAGGATATGCGGTCGTTTTACAACGGTTTTCCTCGGGATGCCCATCCGATGGCGATTCTGTCATCGGTTGTCGGCGGCTTGTCCACCTTCTATCAGGATTCGCTCGATCCGATGGATGAAGCCCAGGCAATGGTCTGCATTCATCGCCTGTTCGCCAAGCTGCCGACGATTGCGGCGTACAGCTACAAGAAATCGATTGGTCAGCCCTTCGTTTATCCCCAGAACGATCTCACGTACTGCGAGAATTTCCTGCAGATGATGTTCGCGGTTCCCAGTGAACCGTACGAGATCGATCCCGATTTTGTCTCCGCGCTGAACATGTTGCTGATCGTGCACGCGGATCACGAGCAGAACTGTAGCACGAGCACCGTGCGGATGGTTGGTTCGGCGAATGCGAACCTGTTTGCGTCGATTGCCGCTGGGATTTGTGCCCTTTGGGGGCCCCTGCACGGCGGTGCGAACGAAGCGTGCGTTAACATGCTGGAGCAGATTATCGCCGATGGCGGCAATGTCAAGAAGTTTGTCGACATGGCCAAGGACAAGAAAAGCGGCTTTCGCTTGATGGGGTTCGGTCACCGGGTGTACAAAAACTACGACCCTCGGGCCACGATCATCAAATCGGCCTGTGACAAGTTGCTGGCGAAAATGAACCTGGCGGACCCGGTGTTTGAGGTCGCGCAGCAACTCGAAGAAGTCGCACTTAGCGATCCCTACTTCGTCGAGCGGAAGTTGTATCCCAACGTCGACTTTTATTCGGGCGTGATCTATCGCGCCATCGGCATTCCTCAACAAATGTTCACCGTGTTGTTCGCGATGGGCCGCTTGCCTGGATGGATTGCTCATTGGTTGGAAATGCATCGTTCGCCCAACAAGCGAATTTGCCGTCCACGCCAAATCTATACCGGGCGAGAACTTCGAGATTTCGTCGATATCTCCGAACGCTAGTGGGCTTGCGGCGTTGCCAATGCATGTTCCGGTGATTGACGCCGGGCGACACCGTTTCGTGAATGTCCGGCGGGCGCGCCTGGCATACGAACGCGGTGGCCATGTGCGGAGTGATGCCTTCAAGACCGATCAGCGTATCTTGACCGACGCTCGCTGACAGCCGCTGATTGCAACCCGCCGCTGCGCGAAAGCGCGGTTGGTGGTCACCATGACCAGGGTCAGGCCTCCCCATTTGCTTGGTTGTAAGCTGCCTGTTTTCGCTGGGCTGCGAAATCGCTATATCTTGCCAGCCCTAAAAAACCGCTATATCGCGCTGGTCCCGATCGTCTTGACGGTTCGCCTCTAGCGGTTCTTTGCCATGCGCCGATAGTACAAATTGACGGCCGCGCGGTTTTTGCGTGCAACCTGTATCGACCGCAATGTAAGGAATCATGGATGGTATTCGCACCGTCGTTTCGCGCCCTGGTGCCCCTTTGTTTTGGACTTGCGATGGTCGTGAGCAGTGGGGGGCTGCGCTGCGCGTTTGCCGAATCGGCCCAGTGGTCGTCGGAAGTCGTGCAATTGATGCCGGCTGACCCAACTGCGAAACGTCCCGTGGTGGTTTCTTTGGCCCTCGATTTCTCCGGTCGCCGATTGGCAATTGCGGGCGACGACCACGCCATTCGAATCTGGGACCTGGGCGAGCGACGCGTGTTGCAGCGATTGGTTGGTCACACCGGGTGGGTGAGGTCTCTCGCGTATTCCGGCGACGGTAGCCAACTTGCTTCCGCCGGCGGCGACGGCCGGATCTTGATCTGGAGTGAATCGGCTTCGCAACCGCTCCGCGAACTGATGCGGGGGGATGAGGCGCTGAGCGCCATTGCCTTCCGGCCGGGTACGTCGCAATTGGCCTCCGTCGGGTTCCATGAGCCGTTGCGATTCTTCGATACAACGACGGGTGCGCAGCTGACGGAACTGGATTGTCCCTGCATTGACATGCGAGCGATTGCATTCACGCCCGATGGCGGCCTCATGGCCGGCGGGGGACGCAATGGGAAGATTCGGATTTGGGATCCTGAGACCGGTGAAACCCAAAGCACCCACGCTGCGCACCGCCAACGGATTCGCGCGGTGGCGTTTTCCCCTGACGGAAACTGGCTGGCGTCATGTGGTGAAGATCGCCGCGTGCGGATCGCCTCGCTTGACGGTAACAGCGAATTTACGCTGCCACCGGCGGCCGCCAAAGTCATGGCCGTCGAGTTCCTGGGAGCGCAACGCCTCGCCGTCGGCGGCAGCGACAATTTGATTCGCATCTGGGACCTCGAGTCGCGACAGGAAGTCGACCGACTGACCGGCCATACCGGTTCGGTGATGGCCTTGGCATTTCGAGGCGGCACGTTGGTCTCGGCCGGCTTTGATGCCACGGTGCGAGTCTGGCGCGCAGAACTCAATGCCGGTATCGAAGTCCGAACACCCGCTTCCCAGGCCGGACGGCTCGAATCGTTCGAGGTCCGATAATTGCCTGCGTCGTCAGGCCTAAACCCGAATAACTCGTCACATTGCCAACGTTGGGCAATATTGTTTTCACACGGAGGTGAATCGTGGGCTTGTTGGCAAGATTGTCACGCCTAGGGTGGCAAAAACGCAAGGAGCATCGTGCCGCCAAGAAAGGCACGGAGCGAACTGCGCAACGACGTTGCTTCTTCGAAACGATGGAGCCGCGCTGCCTGTTGGACGCGGATCCGCTGCAGATTGGCGCCACGTATCTCGAACAGGATTTTGGCGGAGATACGCACGGGGATACGTTTGAGGTTACGTTTCAAGGCGGGGCGGCGGATACCCAACTGACGCGTTTGATCATTGATGGCGACCAAGGTTCCCCAGGCCTGGACCAAGGTGACATGATCTTTGATACCGAAGCCGGCGGGCTCGGTGCAGACGAGGCGATTCCGTTCACGCTGATTGAGTTTACCAGCCAGGACGCCAACGCCAGCGTTACCGCGACGGTGACCGACGGTGGACACGAACTGGTCCTCGATCTGGTTGGCTTTCGCGCCGGCGACCGGCTTGTCTTCAGCATCGATGTCGACGAGATTGAAGGGTTTGACCCGCTGCAATCCGATCTGCAACTGATCAACGACGAAATCGATCCCATCGCCTCGGGTGTCGAATTCCAGGGATCGATGTTGCGCGCCGAGTTCTCCGCGGACCACTTCTTTGATATCTCCGGCAGTGCGGCGTTTCGAAACCGCTACGACGCGGCATTGATCGACAGCGGTTTGGACCTGCCAGCAGACAATGCCGGCGGATTGGCCGATCGATCCGACGGCGCGTTTATCGAGTTGCGGCAACAAGTCATGCCGGTCACCATCTCCGGGACGGTGTATCTGGATCGGGATGTCGATCTCCGCCAAGATGCAAACGACCCCGGGCTCGCCGGCGTTGAACTGCAGTTGTGGCAGCAGCTTGGCGGCACGTTCCAGTCGACCGGCCATGTCACCCAAACGGATACTGACGGCAACTATTCCTTTGGACTGGACTTGGAATTAAAGCCGGGTGTCTATCAGCTCCGCGAGGTTCAGCCGGATGGGCTCTTCAGCGTCGGCGCCAGTGCCGGCTCGGTGGCGGGGCGACCGACCGGCATCGCGGGCTCGGACCCCGATGTCCTGACGCAAATCATGATTCCGCTGGGAAACCAGCACGCCATCGACATGGACTTTGCCGAGTCCGAACCTTCGTCGATCAGCGGCAATGTGCACCTCTCCGATGAAGATGGCAACTGCTTCGGAGATACCGCGTCCCATGCGCCCCTGGCGGGCGTCGTGGTGCGGCTCTTGGATGCTCAAGGAAATCAGATCGCGGAAACAACCACGGGCGCTAACGGCAGCTACGAGTTTCAGAATCTCCGCCACGGCGTCTATTCGGTCGTCGAAGTTCAGCCCGCCGGGCTCCTCAACGGCGGGCAGCATATCGGCACCGTTGATGCCGTGCCCAGTGGTTCAGCCGATCAAGACGTGTTTCGCCAGATCGTGTTGGCGTCTGGGCAGGCGGCGACCAATTATGATTTTTGCGAGCACGAACCAGCTTCGTTGGCAGGGACGGTATTTCATGACTTCAATGACAACGGGGTTCGCGACGCTGGTGAGGACCCGATCGCCAACGTAACCCTTGAGCTTCGCAATGAAGCCGGCGCGGCACTTGAGTTCGCCCAAACGGGCAGCGATGGCAGTTACCTGTTTCAGAACTTGTTGGCCGGAACCTACACCGTCACGGAGGTTCAGCCGAGCGGTTGGACCGATGGTCAGGACCATGCGGGCACGGTTGTCGGGCAGACACGAGGTATCGGCTTGAATGATCGAATCGAGTCGATTCTGCTCCGACCGGGCGAGAACGCGATCGATTACGATTTTGGCGAGATCCAACTGGCCAGCATCGGGGGCGTTGTCCACACCGATCCCAATTTCAACTGTCTGGTCGACGCGGGCGATGCGCCGCTGGCCGATGTCCAAGTCGAACTGCTCGATCGCGACGGCCATGTGTTGGCCACGCAATTGACTCGCGACGACGGTACTTACCGATTTGAAGGTCTGCGCCCCGGTTCGTATTCGGTGCGGCAACTCCAGCCGCAGGGGTATCTGGAAGGGGGCCAAAGCGTCGGCACGGTCGCGGGTGCGGCATCCGGAATCGCCTCGCTCAATTTGCTGAGTGGCATTGTGCTCAACTCCGGGCAGGCAGGGATGGACTTCAATTTCTGCGAACAAGTGCCGGCGACGTTGGCCGGGTCCGTGTTCCACGACATGAATGACAATGGGCTCAGGGAAGCCGGCGAAACGCCGATTGGCGATGTTGTCATCGCGCTGCGCGATAGCGAAGGTCAGCTGGTCGCCACCACGACGACCGCCAGCGACGGAACCTATCAGTTTGGTCAGTTGCCAGCCGGGTCGTATTCCGTGATTCAGTCGCAACCGACTGGCTGGACGGATGGGAAGGATGCTGCCGGCACCGTGGCGGGGGAATCGCGCGGCGTGGCGAGCAACGACCGAATCGACACGATTCGCCTGCAACCGGGCGAAAACGGCGTCGATTTTGACTTCGGCGAAATTCGGCTGGCCAGCATCAGCGGTGTCGTCCATACCGACCCCAATGCGAATTGCGTGGTTGATAACGGCGATGTCCCGCTGGCGAATGTTCGCATCGAATTACTCGACCGCGACGGAGCCGTTCTGTCCACGCAGTTGACCAAGGCCGACGGTTCCTATCGTTTCGACGGGCTGCGGCCTGGTACCTATTCGATCCGCGAGATCCAGCCGCAGGGCTACCTCGAAGGGGGACAGCGCGTCGGCACGGTCGACGGGACGTTGGCCGGCACGGAAGCAGCCAACGTTTTGCACGGGATTTCCCTGCTTTCGGGTCAGGCCGCAATCGATTTCAACTTTTGCGAGCAGCTCCCGGCAACTTTGGCGGGATCCGTGTTTCATGACGTAAATGACAACGGCGTACTCGAGCCCGCCGAAGCACCGATTGCCAACGTCGTCATTGAACTACGCGATGGCACGGGTGCGCTGGTTGGCACCACCACGACCAACAGCGACGGCGCGTACGAATTTCAAGGCTTGCCGGTTGGCGTTTACTCGGTAATACAAAGCCAACCTGCCGGCTGGATGGACGGGGGGGACGCCGCAGGCACAGTCGCAGGCGAGCGGCGGGGTGTCGCCGGCAACGACCGCATTGACAACATAACGTTGCGACCTGGCGAGACCGGCGTCGATTTCAACTTTGGTGAAATCAAAATGGCCAGCATCGCCGGCTTTGTGCACACGGATCCGAATCGGAATTGCATCTACGACAATGGCGATTCGCCGTTGGCAAATGTCACCGTCGAATTGGTGGGCGTCGATGGCAACGTGCTCGCCACACAGCAGACCGGAGGCGATGGCTCCTACCTTTTCGACGGTCTTCGCCCGGGCACATACTCCGTCCGGGAAGTTCAGCCTGATGGGATGTTTCACGGCGGCCAGCGAGCTGGGAGCCATGGCGGCGAAATCCAGGTCGACGATGCCATCGGCCAAATTCGCCTGGTCTCAGGCGACGAGGCGATCAACTACAACTTTTGCGAATCACCCGCCTCGCGCCTTTCCGGCTACGTGTTTCAGGATGGCGATGTGATCGAAACGGAAGATGGTGAGCCTCCCGCAAACCTGGCGGATATTCGCGATGGCGTTCGCACGAGCGACGACACGCCGATCGCCGGGGTGGTGATTGAATTGCGTAACGGGCTTTCCGGGGTCGCCATTGATGCCAGTGAAGCACTACCCGGTTACTACGAGCCCGGCCCGATTACGGCGACGACCGATGCCAATGGATACTACGAATTCACAGGGCTCCGCGGCGGTGCCAGCTACGCCGTTTACCAGGTTCAGCCGGATGGATTCGTCGATGGAATTGACGTCGCTGGTACGACCACCGGGATCCCGTTCAATGCGGGCGGCCCCGTGAACGAATTTGTCGTTTCGCAATTGACGAAAAGCCCTGGCACTGACGCCATCGTGCGGATTCCGCTCGGTGTCGCGACAACCTCACAAGAGAATAACTTCAGCGAGGTGGTGGTTGTGGCGGCACCGGAACCGCCCGTCTACAATCCGCCGCCATCGATCCCAACGACCCCCAGTATCAGCCTTCCCCCGCCAGCGTCGCCACCCCCGCTGGTCGCACCGGCGATCTTCAACCCGGTGATTCGCCACGTGCAGGTAAACTACATTGGCGCTGCGGATTTTGCGCCGCAATACACCTGGCATCTCAGTGTGATCGATGCCGGCATGCCGCGCGATCTTGCGTCCGCGACACCGTCGAATGCCATGCACTGGAGTGCAAGCCAGTTCATCACTGCCAACCGCTGGAACACGGAACTCATCAGCGAGGGGCGTTGGCAACGCGGCGTCAGCGAAGATCATGCCAATGAATCCGACCCAGTGTCCAACTTTGGCATCCGTGGCGGAAAAGCGATTGTCGGCGACTTTAATGGCGACGGCATCGACGAACTGGGTATCTTCTACCAAGGTGAATGGTTCATCGATGTCAACGGCAACGGGGTTTGGGACGAGGACGACCTGTGGGTGCGTCTCGGAAGCGAGAACGATCTTCCCGTCACAGGTGACTGGAATGGCGACGGCAAGGATGACATTGGGATCTTCGGACCGGAATGGGCTGGCGACGAGAACGCGCTGCGTCACGAGCCAGGGCTTCCCGATGCTCAAAACCTTACGCTGGGCAGGCCGAAGAACGTCCCACCCGAAGGGCTCGACGCCACCGACGGACAACGGTTGATGCAGTTGCACAAGGATGGAATGCAGCGTGCCGACGTCATCGACCATGTTATTCGCTTTGGAGCCAACCGCTCGATTCCTGTTGCCGGTGACTTTAACGGCGATGGCATTCGCACCATCGGGGTCTTTCGAGACGGTCTCTGGTGGCTGGACGTTGACGGTGATGGCCGCTGGTCGGACCGCGATGCCCAGTTCGAATATGGCGAGGCTGGTGACGTGCCAGTGGTTGGCGATCTCGACGGCAACGGAGTCGAAGAAATTGGGATCTACCGATCAGGACAGTGGATCCTTGACACCAATGGCAATCGCGAACTGGATGCCCATGATCGTGTCTTCGAAATGGGAGGTGCTTCCGACCAACCCGTGATGGGAGACTGGGACGGCGACGGAGTCGACGAGCCTGGCATTTATACGGATCGACCGGGTGTCGATCGGGATGCGGCCTAGCCGTGATGGATGTTCACTCGGGCGACCGTTGACGCGTTACGGCGAGTTGGCGATCACCAGTCGCGAACCGCACGCTGGTTGCTGTCCCGTCTCAAGCCATAACAGGCGGGCTTGGATCGCCGCGTACCCCAACAGCACCAGCGGGAAAAACTGGAGCCCCCATGACTTGGCGATCAGTTGCGACAGGTGGGGCCCGAAATACAGAGCAGCAATCCCCAGCTGCCACGCGACAGGGTGATTGGCAAACGAATAACGACCTCGTGCGCTCGCGATGGGCACCATCAAGATGACGCCGGCTGACAGCAGGGTCAGGTCATAGATCGGGGTGTAAGGGTTCGCCAACGCATTGATGCTGATCAGCAGGGCATAGGGCAACGGCGAAGCGGGGCAATTGTCGGTCCGCCGCCACCGCCATACGACAACCGCGGTTGCCAGCAGCCCAATCAGCAGGGATGCCAACCGAGCCTTGCTGCCGAGCAATGGCGTCAACCACTGCGCAATCCCGTGAACTTTCCAAAACGGCGTTTCGACGTTCCAGGGCCGAGCCGCTAAATCAAATGTCAGCTCGACGTATTCGACCAACCCCACCCACCCGACGGTCCAGCATGTAAGTCCGCACATGACCGCACCGACCGGGATTAGACCTCGCAGAACTCGGGGACGAAACAAGACACACCCGATCACCACCAACAGCAGTACATTGGGTTTGCACGCGGCCAGGGCCCATACAGCACCCGACCAGGCGAATTGTCTTCGCTGCATCAGCACGATCGCGACACAAGCGATCAGTAGCGAAAAAAGTGAGGACTGACCGCCAATCCACGTTTCCAAGGCTACCGGCCAGCCGACCAATGCCAGGTAGCAGAGCCTTCGATCCGCCCTGGTGGCGATGCCTGTTTGGTGGACCAGCAGCCGGATGCCGGTCGCGGCGGAGGCCAACCCGAGTGCCAAGAAGACGGTGATCGCCGCACCGTACGGTAAGTATGCCAGCGGAGCCATCAGTAGGGCGACGAGCGGCGGATAGCGGTACGGCAGGGCAAATTGCGAGTCGATACCCGGGAATAGGGCGTGCAGTCGCGTTTGTTGCGCGGCCGGATGGTAGAGCTGGTCGAGTTCGCCCCTGAGGGTCGCTTGACCCGCAACGTAGAACATCGAGAAGTCCGCCCCCAGCGGCGTGCCATGACGATCGAGGAGGTCGTCAAACGGCCAAAACCATAACACCCAACCGGCCAGGAACACGGCCAGCAAGAGTTTCGACATGAACTGCGCGCGTTCCCGGAACGCCTGCTGCGGTGGGATGATGATCGGAGGGACGGTGGACATCCGCAGTGGTCTTCTCGTGGTGGTGCGTCGACGCCGGCAAGCGTGCCTGCCGTCGATACGAAATGTAACACCACAAAGATAGTTCACTCAGGAGGTCGACCGCGAAGTCCGCCTGGGCCGGTTCGAGCGGTTATGCCGTCTGGAGACCGTGTGCAGGAATGCCGTTTCGCCTGCCGAGGACAAGGGTGACCACTGACGCAACCAACCGGAATCCGAGGTGCACTGACGCACTACGATGCTCGAAGTTCGGCAATCTCAGCCTTGGTTGCGGCGATTTCCTTCTCTAGTCGAGCGACCTCGCCGGGCTCGTCATCCTGCTGCTTTGCGCCAGCCAATTGCTGCTGCAGCTTTTGCACTTTCTGATTGGCCTTTTCCAGCTTCTTCTTGATTTTCTTGTCCATGGAGACACCAGACAGGAACGTGGGGGGAATCAATTTCGAACCGCTGACACAAATCTCACATCCGCGCCATGGCATTGGCCGTATCGCTCGATTGGCGCTGCGATGTCTTGGGCGTGCGTTCGGTCGTCTTCATGAAACCTGCCAGGCAGACGACCAGGACTGCCAGAATAAGATTAACAGTGAGCCAACCGCGTTCTTTCTGTCGCAGCTTTTCCGCCAGTCCACTTCGTCCCGATAGTGCGGCTGACAGAAAGAAGACTGCGAAGACGAGCAGGAACTTGAGCAGCCCGACCGGCGAGAGGGTCACGCCGCCATATGTCGCGCCCTGCGCAACAAACCGCCACAGCTCGGCGATGTCGGCGGGGCGCGCGCCCCAGATCAAACCCATAACGGGAA
>JAUIHJ010000279.1 GCA_030432015.1 bacterium | reverse complement strand
GCCACTTGGCAGGTCGCCAGTTCACCTTTTGCCGCCTTCCCAAACGACCCGCGGGGCCCGCTTTCCGCCAGAGCCGATCAACAGCCATCGTTGACGGGGCGTTGTTCGCCCAGTCGCGTTTGGCGATCGTCTCGCCTAAAATGGCAGGGCGCAAAGGCGGCCTGCGGAACAGCGGCCTGCCAGTGGAACTTGGATTGCCGAAAGGGCTAATGTGGATTCGTTTGCATTCAACATGTCGATCGTCGGTTACGTCTGCCTGGTCGTCGCGGTGGTTTGGATCCTGCTCAAAATCCGCCTGTCGTACACTTCCTTCGGCGGCACGGTCATGGTCACGGTGTACGACGCTGCAATTTTTCCACCCTTGATCGGCGTCTTTGGTCTCTACTGGGTTGCCAACTCGTTTGGCATCAACTACTCCATTTGGGCATACGTCGGCTTGACGGTCGTAACCGTTGTCCTGGTGGCCATCGCGATCCGCGTGGCAGAGGATCTCGGGGACCGACGCCGCGAACTGGATTGACGGGCCGCCATGCGGCGACCAGCGATGGCGTTTCAGACCTGCGCTGGCTGCCGTTTTCCGCGCCGGCAGGCGATTATTGCTTTTCCAGGAACGGCGCCTGGCGGGCGCGTTGGTATCGGTCACGCCAGGTCGAGCTTCCGTCATCGGGAACCAGCCGCGTGTCGACACCACGTTCGAAGTAGGGCGTGATTCCCTCCTGGGCAGCAGTCAGGACATAATTAACCGCTGTGTTGGCCAGGTACATCGTGCGACCATCCGGCCACCGCGTTTCAATCAACCGCGGCGGATCGGGGCGCGACTTGGGTTTGTCGACGCGGAAGCGGGCAACGGCATCCCGATCGAGCTCGATCCCGATGCCCGGTCGGTCCGGCACCTTCGCCAAACCTTCGACGACGCGAATCGGTTCAACCAGCAGGCTGTGCTTGTAAAGTTGATGGCAATTGACGGCCGGCCAGGTCGCGTTTTTCAGCACGCCGCCAAACTGCAATGACCAGGCCGCCGTGATTCCGGTACCGACCAGTTGCAGCCAAAACGACTTGTCGCTGACCTGGGCGATATTTCCGGCCTCGATCAGCTCCGTCGCGCCATGACCAACCACGAAACCGTCGCACACATCTTCTTGGATGGCGACCGCCGGCGGCGGGTTGCCGTAATGCATGGCGACCTTGCCGCGACACGTACGGCGGATGGCCTGGTTACCGGGGATATCTTCCTGTGGAATCGGCGTCTCCCATATCAGATGCTTGGGCGCCATCGCCTCCAATTCCAGAAGGATTGGAATACCACGCTCGGCGTCCAGTAAGGTGTCGTTAAAGTCCAATGCAAAATGAAAATCATCCGGCATGACCTTGCCAACTTCCTCGACCTGCTTCCAGACGTCGTACCAGGGGCGGCCTTTGGTCTTGTATCCCCGATAGCCCTGTCGGTACGCCTCCTGGCACTCGGAGACCATATCTTCCACCGACGTGTCGATGTTCCACCAGCCAACCGGCGTGGTGTCATGCTGCTTGGTACCCAACAGCGCGTGCACCGGCACGTCAGCCGCTTTCGCGACGGCGTCAAACAATGCCATTTGCAGGCCGGCCCCCAGCGAGTCATCCCACATCATCGCCGCCGCGTTCTTTCCCAATGTACGCGCGACATCGTCATCCTCGGTTGCATTCCAGGTGTAATACAGAAGCGTTTCGCCAATCCCCACCTGGCCAGACTTGAGCGTGACTTCGGTGACTTCGGTCCAGGCCCAATGTGGCAACTCGCGGGCCATGTTGCGTCCCGGCGTTTCGCGATACGGCAACTTGACGGTCGTGCGTTCAATCCGTTCCACATTAAGCCATCGGTCCGACGGCGAGGCGTGACCCACGCGCGCCGAAAAATCGTGGAGCCCGAGGCCGGCAGTCACGGCCAGGCCGGCTCGAAGCATCTCGCGCCGCGACATCGCCCTGGATCTTCGCAGGTGGGTTGATCGCTGGTGGGTCGTCTGTAAAGGAACCTGTGCGTGGGACAACCGTTTCATTGTTGGAACTCGCTGAAGATCGCGTGGTGGGCCGTGAATCGAGGATGAAATTCTCTTTCATCCCGCGTCTCAACATCTTAGACTAAACGGGTCGCGTGGTCGAAATGATCGGGCCGACATCGATCGAACACGCCGCAGCACAGCCCCCGCGCCCCCTCACGTCCCACCCACACCACTTGAGTTGACCATGGCCGCCTCACGATGTTCCGCTCGCGCTGTTCGGATCCCTAAATGGCCGAGCGCGATTCAGCAGCGCACACCCCGTCAGCGGGACAGGCACCTTTTTCGCCGACAGGCCGTTGTTCCGCAGCTGAATCGAATGGGCGGCGAAAAACGAGCCCGACCCGGATGGTCGCCGAATTGCACTCGGTCATTTAGGCTACTGCTGCTTGGCCTTCTGATTGCCACGGGAGTCTGGGAACACAAAGCATTGGCCACACCGCCGTTGCACGAGCGGATCGACGAGCTGGTCGCGGCCCGCGCCGGCGGAGAACTCGGACCGTTAAGCGACGATGCGGAATTTATGCGCCGCGCCTATCTGGATTTCGCCGGCCGGGTTCCGTCCGTGACCGAGGCGCGCGCGTTCTTGGCAGAGACGGCCAGCGACAAACGGCAGCAGCTCATCGATCGCCTGACCGATTCGCCGGACTACGTGGACCATATGACCGAATTCCTTCACGTCATGCTGATGGAGCGATTGGGTGACGACGAAGCTTGGCAGACATTTCTCCAGGCCTCGCTGGCGGAGAACAAGCCGTGGGACCAGATGGTCCGCGAGATGGTGTATCCGGACCCGGCAGACGAGATGCAGCGGGGCGCGGCGTTTTTCATCACCAAGCGATTGGAGAAGTACGGTCAGAATCCGGTCGACATGCCTGGCTTGGTACGCGATGTCGGGCGTCTGTTCCTGGGCGTTGACGTGCAGTGTGCCGAATGCCACGACCACCTGTTCGTCGACGACTACAAACAGCAAACGTATCAAGGTCTGTTCGCGTTTGTGGGACACACCTTTATTCGCCGCGATGTCAAATTCCCTGCGGTTGGCGAAAAACTGTTGACCAAAAAGGTCGATTTCAAATCGGTCTTTGTGATGGAAGATCTGGCCACCGGCCCCAAACTGCTGGATGCCGCCGAGGTCGAAATCCCGGCCCTGGCCAAAGGAGAAGAATACCTCGTGCCGCCGGATAAGAAGACCAAGTTTCCCGGCACGCCGAAGTTCAGCCCGCTCCAGATTCTGGCCGCACAACTGCCACGGCGCGGCAACCATGCGTTCGAGAAGAACATTGTCAATCGATTGTGGTGGAAGCTGATGGGGCGAGGGTTGGTCGAGCCGTTGGACCTGCATCACAGCCAGAATCCTCCCTCGCATCCCCAGGTCATGGCGCTGCTCGTTGACGAATTCGGCCAGCACGAATTCGACATGAAATGGATGTTGCGGCAATTGGCACGGAGCCAAACCTATCAGCGATCAAGCCGCCTGGCATTGTCGTCGGAAACTTCCGTCGACACGACCGATCCGGCGCCGAGCAGTTATCGACGCGGGCTCGAGCGACCACTCTCCGCCGAGCAACTGCTGGCGAGCGTCTGGCAGGCGACCGGCCCCGCGGCGGTGGAAGCCAGTTCAGCGGCTGCAGCAACCAGCGAAGAACAACCTGTCGCCAGCGAATCCAATACTTCCGTCGACACACCTTCTGTCAAGACGCCGGCTGACGAGCCAGCGGCCGCGCCACCCGTTTCGCTCGAAACACTGCGTGAAAAATTTACCGCCGTGCTGGCCAACCCGCCTCGCGAGCCCGAAATCACCATCAATCCCACCGTCAAGGCGGCCCTGTTCCTCATGAATGACGTGTCCGTGTTGCAGTTGCTCGTGCCACGTGACGACAACTTGATTGGGCGGCTGGCCGTGATGGATGACAATCAGCTCGTGGCGGACGAACTGTATCTCAGTGTGCTGTCACGGCAGCCCACCGCGGAAGAGCAGTTGGAAGTAGCCGAGTACCTCGCGGACCACGTCGACGCGCGGCCCGACGCGCTGGCGGACCTGGCTTGGGCCTTGCTGGCGTCGACCGAGTTCTGCGTCAATCACTAACCGAACCGTTCCACGCCGTGGCGCCATGCCTGCCCTCAAGCCGATCCCGGAACAATCTGGCCGGGTACAACTCAAGACACCAGACCCCACAAGAGAAACCAATGAACCAACCGTTATGCAAGCCATGGGAGCACCAACTATCGCGTCGCAATTGGCTGGGGGCGGTCGGTGCCGGGGCGATCGGCACCGCGGGGCTCGGCGGGCTGCTGCCACCGGTATTGGCGGACGACGTCAACCACAACAAACGGCAGGTTCTGTTCGTCTGGATCGACGGGGGCATGAGCCAACTGGAGAGCTGGGACCCCAAGCCCAACACACAGTTTGGTGGCCCGTTTCGTGCGATTGACACGACGGTGCCGGGAATTCAGATCAGCGAGTTGCTCCCCCGCACCGCGCAACAGATGCACCACATGGCGATCATCCGCAGTCTGTGCACGCAGGACAATTCGCATTCGGCAGGTGTGGCTCGGATCCAGCGCGGCGACCCCAAGAACCGCGGCGTGACCTATCCGTATTTCGGGTCGGCGGTCGCCAAGCTGATGGGTCCCGGTCAGTCCAAGTTGCCGCCGTATGTCTGGATCAAGCCGGGCAGTGGCGGCTTCAAGCATCAGGACGCGGGATTCCTGGGACCGCGCTACGGTGCGCTCGCCTTCGGCGACGGCCAACCGCCGGAGAATCTCCTCCGGCCTGAAACACTCTCTGAACCGCAAGCTCGGGCGCGCAGCGAGCTGCGGCAGCGGGCTAACAACCGGTACCAACAAGGCCGGAATCCGACCGTGACCGAAGCCAACAGCTATGTCTTTGACGTCGCGCAGACGCTGATGGACCGTAAAGAGCTGTTCGACCAATCAAATTTTTCTGCGTCCGATGTCGCACGGTACGGTTCCCACGAATTTGGTCGCCATATGCTGCTCGGTCGCAAGATGCTCGAGGCGGGCGTTCGGTTTGTCAAAGTCAATTCGTACGGGTGGGACACCCACGGCGACAATTTCAATGGTCATGCGAGCTTGATGCCGAAATTCGATCAAGCCTTTGCGGCGATCATTGAAGATCTCGCGGCGAGTGGAATGCTGGATCAGGTCTTGGTGATCGCGATGAGCGAATTTGGGAGGACTCCGCGGATCAACGGTCACATCGGTCGAGACCACTGGCCCGAGGCATGGTCGTTGGCCATGGCAGGCTGCAGCGTGGGACGGGGAATCGCCGTTGGTGAAACCAATGCCGAGGGCACTTGGGTGGAGTCCGAAGAACACGACATCGGCCACATGTTCCACACCTGGTTTAAGGCGCTCGGCATCGATCCCCAACACACCGAATACGACAACCAAGGTCAACCGCTCCCGATCGCCCACGATGATTGCGGTGTGATCAAGGAACTGCTCAGCTAAGACACGCTTCAAATATATTTTTCATCATTTCGTCCGCACTGCCGACGGCAGCGACATTGGGAACATGGCTTTACAAAATGGCCGAGCGCGATTCAGCAGCGCACACCCCGTCAGCGGGACAGGCACCTTTTTCGCCGACAGGCGGTTTTTCCGCAGTTGAATCTGACGGGCGGCGAAAAACGAGCCGATCCCGAACGGTCGCCGAATTGCACTCGGTCATTTAGGTTGCTTAAGCCGAGCCAACATCAAATAGAACCTTTTTCAGACCTTCACCCCGGGGCCGTCCGTCAATGATCCAATCGAACGACACCGAGACACTGAAGTCCCGTTTCGAAACGCATGAACAGTATGTGGTCAGCGCCGAGCCGCAGATCGTTGCAGCTCGCTTTAGCCCCTGTGGCACGCAGCTTGTAGCCGGCGGCTTCGATGCCCAGGTTCGCCGCTGGTCGCTCGAAGCAGACAAGGCAACCGAACTGCCGGTCATGGAGGGCCACGACGGCTGGGTTCACGCCTTGGGATTTAACACCGCTGGCACCCGGTTGTTCACCGGCGATTCATGGGGCCAGCTCCGCGGCTGGGCGTACGATCAACCTCACCCGACGCCAACCTGGATCCAGGCAGCGGCCCACGACGGCTGGCTCCGCGAATTGCACGTCAGTCCGGATGGCCACACGTTGGCAACGTGTGGACGTGATCAGGTTGTCCGAATCTGGTCGGCCGATGACGGCAGCCTGCAGCAAGAATTGGTCGGGCATGGGCAGGATGTATTTTGTGTTCGCTACCATCCGGATGGACGCACCCTGGTCACGGGAGACGATCGCGGGGTGGTAAAACAATGGGATGTCGCCACGGGAGAATGCCTGGGCGAGTTCGACGCGTCCGTCCTGTACCTGCTGCACCGCCTGCAAGATGTGGGAGGCGCCCGAGTGCTGGCATTCGATAAGACAGGCCAGACGCTCGCTTGCGGCGGCACCACGCCCAAGAACGGAGGTACGGTTCAAGGCACACCGACGATTCTGCTGTTTGACGTCGCCACACGTGCCGTGACACACACGCTCAAACTGGGCGCGCCGAACCACTGCCTGGTGCACGATATCCACTTACACGACGAAGGATTTGTGATGGCCGTGACCAGCGGTACACCCGGGCAAGGCCAGCTACTTTTTCAACGGCCCGAGGACGACGCGCCGTTCTACGTGAACACCAAGATGCCAAACTGCCATAGCCTGAGCGTGCATCCAGACGGCACGCGCCTGGCCGTCGTCGCCACAAATCGCGGGAGCAACGGCAATGGCCGACGACTCGACAAGGAAGGTCGCTACGCAGGCAATACATCGCCCATCCACCTGCTGGCATGGGGTGCCCAGGCGGACGCCTAAATGACCGATCGACATGCAGCGACACGTGTCGGACTGGCTCGTTGTTCGCCGCCCGGCGGATCGGCTGAGGGAACGGGCTTGTCGGCGAAAAACGTGCTGTCCCCGTGACGCGGTGTCCGCAACGTGATGTCCGTGACGCGGTATGCGCCGCAGGATCGTGATCGGTCGCTCAGGCCGACTCGAGCTGCTCCAACACCGCGGTTGCCGCTTCGCGTGTCGTCAGTGTACCGCCCAAGTCACGTGTTTGCGCGCCGCTGGCCATGGCCCGTTCTACGGCGTTCCGAATCCGCTCGGCGGCAGCGTGTAACTCCAGATGGTCCAGCATCATGGCCGCGCTCAAGATCGCGGCGACCGGGTTGGCGATTCCCTGGCCCGCAATGTCGGGCGCCGAACCATGCACCGGCTCGAACATCGAAGGAGCCGTCCGCTGCGGATTGGTGTTGGTGCTGGGGGCCAGCCCCAGACCGCCACCGATCGTGCCGCCCAGGTCGGTTAACAGGTCACCGAACAAGTTCGAGGCGACGATCACGTCGAAATGTTCCGGCATCCGGACCATGTTCATGACGGCGGCATCACAGTGTTGCCGGTCAACTTCGACGGCTGGAAACTCGGGCGCGAGCGTCTCGAGGATTTCGTCCCACATGACGTACGAAAATCGCTGCGCATTGGACTTGGTGACCATGGTTAAACGTTGGCGGCGGCGCAGGGCCAGAGCGAAGCCATACCGCAAGATGCGTTCCACGCCGCGGCGGGAGTGGACCGCGGTCTGCACCGCGATTTCATCGGCCTGACCACGTTTGAAGCGGCCACCGACGTTGACATATTCGCCTTCCGAATTTTCGCGCAGGACCACAAAGTCAATCTGCTCCGGCCCTTTGTCCGCGAGGACGCTCCTGACGCCCGGCAGCAATTTCGCCGGGCGAACGCAGGCGTACTGATCGAACGTCTGCCGGATCTCGACCAGCGGCGCCAGCGTCACATGATCGGGCAGTTTCTCTGGCCAACCGACCGCCCCCAGAAAAATTGCGTCAAAAGGCCGCAACACGTCAATGAAGTCTTCCGGGACGACGCGGCCATGCTGCTCCCAATAGCGATAGCCCCAGGGAAACGTCGTCAGGTTCAGCGCAAAGGTCCCGTCGCGTTGCGCGACCGCGTGCAAGACGCGCACTGCCTCGTCGGTGACTTCCGGGCCAATACCGTCGCCCGGATAGACGGCAATCTCGAACTGTTTCATTGCGAATCCTTGGACGGTTTGGCTTGGCCGTTTCCCTGATGGCGTCTGATTTGGTCAAGTTCCGCCTCGAGCACCAAGCGTTCGTCCCGTTGATCTTGGAGCAGGCGGTTGAAGTGACTTCGCGTGGCGATCAGGTCCGCGACGGCCAGCAGCGCCATCCAACAAACCAGCAAGATGACGCCGATCCAGTAGAACGCTGCCGCGGTGGAATCCGGCACCCAGACGCTCAGGATGATGGAAAGACCGACCACTCCAATTAGTGCCGTGGCATACCCCCGGCGGCGGTATTGGCGCTGCTGGAAGCTTCGTTCACCTTCATCTCGTTCCGTCCCATCCACCGTCCGCCATGCCGCGCGGTTGCGCATCAACATGATTGCGGAAAGGCCGCACAAACACAGGCCAAATAGGATGCTGAACCACATAGGCGAACGGCGCGGCGGTGATAAAAGGAGATGCAGGACGGATCGCGCCACGCCACTCGACCGGGTTACAAACCGGCAGCGGCTCTCAGGCAGCGATCATTCTAGGAGAACATCCACCGCGCCGGAAGTAAGGCAGCAATGGTCCGCGGCGTCGCCAGCCCGCGTCGACGTGCCGGTGGCTTGAGCTTTCGGCTGGCGTCTGCGACAAAAACAGACCACAATGCAAGGCATGAATGGATCGGATTCGCAACTTGCAAAGTGGTTGGTAGGAATCGGCTTGTGGCTAGCGCTCGCCGCGACCTGGGGATTCCCCGCGCGGGCAGAACCGCCCGCGCCGCCTTCGGCCGCGCAGATCAAACAATGGGTCGAGGATCTGGGCGCGGACCAGTATTACTTGCGTGATTCCGCGTCGCGTGAATTGAAGGCGGCTGGAGCCGCGGCAATTGGGCCCGTCGGCGAAGCACTCGTTGGTCAGGGCCTGGAAGTGTCCACTCGGGCTGCGAACATTTTGCAGCAGTTGGCCGTCTCGGGGGAGGTGGAGACGGAATTGGCGGCGCGCGACGCACTGCAGAAAGTCGCCTCGCTTCGTGTAACCGCCGCGTCACGACGCGCGCAAGATGCCCTCGACAAACTGGACGCGCTGCGGCAACAACGGGCCCTCGATGTACTCGAACAGCTCGGCGCACGCCTTGATCGGCAACACGAAGAGACCGGGCTGCCGATCATGGATGGCGTCATCGAATTGAGAATCGGCAACAACTGGCGCGGCACCGAACAGGATCTGAAACGGCTGCGATGGCTGGTCGATGTGGATCAGATCACATTCGATGGAAAACGGGTCGATCCAGCATGGATTCGGCATATCGAGCAGATGCCCAACGTTTCGGTTGTGAAAATCAAACGTGTCAAAATTAGTGACCAGACGCTCGGACATTTGGCCAAGGTAGCTCGCCTTCAATTCGTCAAATTGCTGTATGTTCCCATCACCAATGCTGGTCTGGAACATATTCAGAAATGCAAGAAGTTGGAAAAAGTAATGCTGTATGGCACCCAAGTAACCGAACCTGGCGCGGATCAGCTGCGCAAGGCGATGATCGCGGAAGTCGATCGCCGGGACGGCGCTTTTCTGGGTATTTCACCGAGCCACCTCGGGCCGGACTGGTTCATCCGATCCGTGACCGCGGGCAGCTCCGCAGAAAAAGCTCAGATCCGTGCCGGTGATATGATTGTGAGCTACGACGGCCAGCCCGTCGCAGACTTCAATCAACTCACCGCGTTAATCGCCAAGCATCCGCCGGGCAGTACCGTGCCGATTGGGATTCGACGCGGCAATACGATTATCGAAAAACGGATCACGTTGGGCGAATGGGACTGACGAGCCCGGA
>JAUIHJ010000278.1 GCA_030432015.1 bacterium | reverse complement strand
CCACTTTTCCGTGTAACCGATCTTGGTGGTAATCTTGGCCAGCTTTTCCTGTGCCCGTCGCTTGGTTTCCGGAGTCATCCAGGTGAGGTCGTCAATGCTCTTCTTGTAGGTCTTGAGCAAATTCTTGACCAGGACGTCCATGCGGGCCTTGGCATCGGCCGTGAAGTACCGCTGCACATACAGCTGGCCAACCGCGTCTCCCAGGACGCCAAAACCGCGTGTCCCGGCCGTGGTTTCCACGGCCCGCTTCCAACGCGGCTTCTGTTCTGGAATGCCGGCCAACTGCTTGTCATGGAGTTCGAAGGATGCATCCACAAAGTCCTTCGAGAGGGCCGAGGCATAGCCGTCGATGATTTGAAACTGCAGGTATTGCTTCCAGGCAGCGACTGGAGTGTCCTTAAGAATGGCCTCCAGCCCCTGGAAGAAGCTGGGCGTCATCATATTGACTTCCGCGACCGCATTGACGTCGGCGGCAGCGAAGAACATCTTCCAGTCCAACGTGGGCGTTACCTTGGCCAATTCATCAATCGTGTATTTGTTGTAACGCTGGTCTGCATCCCGCAGCCGAGTGCGTTCCCACTGAACCTTGGCCAGACGCGTCTCGATGTCCAGCACGGTCGTCGCGGCGCCGGCCGGGTCGGGCAGGTCGGCCAACTTGAACAATCGCGTGACGAAGGCGACCAGTGCCTGGCGGGCCTTTTCGTATTTGGGATCATCGTCCAGGTAATAGTCCCGATCCGGCAACGTGGTGCCGCTTTGGATCAGCGCTGCGAGATACCGCGTCGAGTCCTTGTCATCTTGATCGACGAAAAATCCGATCGGAGTCCCCACACCGACCGTTTGCAGGTAGCCGAAATGTCGCAGGACATCAACGTGGGAAGCGAGCTTGTCGAGCTTTTCGAGTTCGCCGCGTAGCGGGGCGGCGCCGAGCTCTTCGATTCTTGCTTCATCCATGTAGCTCTTGTAGAAATCGGCCACGCGCTGCGCGTTGGTGCCTCGCGCGTGTTCCTGCTGGGCGGTCTCTTCGACGATGGCGCGAATCCTCGCCTGAGATGCATCCGACAGCTCGATAATCGTGCCATAATTCGATTTGTCCGCCGGGATGGGGGTGTGCTTGATCCACTCGCCGTTGACGTGCAGGAACAGGTCGTCTTGGACGCGGACTGTCCGGTCGAAGCCTTTGGGGTCGATGCCCGACTTGAGCTGTGCGTCGACCGCGGAACAGAGCAGGAGGGAACCGATCAGCGGCAAGATCCAGGTTTTCATGAAGGCGACCTTGTGTGGGGATGATGGTGTGCATCGGCCTGTTGGTACGCCTGATAGGGTAGCGCACGACGGCCAATCTGAAAAGGTTAGATCCCGCGGTCGGGATTCGGCAGTCCCCTGCGAGCTGCAGGAATGAAGACGACCCGCACAGAGATTCCGCGCAACGAGATGGTGCCATCGTTGCTGAGTTGCCCGGCGGCCGAACTGGCTACTTGATGAGAATCTTGACAAGTTTGCCCGCTTTTTCGTCGCTTCCCTCGGCAGGCGAGCCGAACACCGTGACGTAAATCGCATTGTCTTTGACCGCCAGCGCAGTTGGCTTGTCCAGCCCCACCAACATCTTGGCTTCGATCGCCTGCTTGCCGTTGTCGTCCACGCTGACGAGTTGAAAGAGGCCGCCTTCGGTGGTCTTCGTCCAGGCGAAGTCGGTCGCAAACAGCTGCCTGCCATCGGCGCTATAGGCCAAGCCGGTAATATCGTGCAGGCCCGTTGGCAGGTTGAGGAGCATCTTGCCGGTCTTGGCGTTGTAGAAGGTCAACAGGGAATCTTTGGGGGCGGTGATTTCGCCTCCCTGGCCGATGACCAGTTGACCTCTGGGGTTGATCGCTGCGGCGATCGGCGCGTCGACTTCGGTGGCCACTTTGGTGGGGAGGAACCGTTTGAATTCGGTCAGGGTGTTCTTCGTGAGCTTGGCACGCGAGATCCAGCCCTTGGTATCGTCGCCGTTGCAGGTAACGTAGACGGCGCTCTTGGTCGCGGCGAGGCCGTAGAAGTTGCCTTCGCCGGCGAGATCATCCTCGGCCGGAATCTGGAAGCTGGCGGTCGCATCGCTCACCTTGATCGCGGGGCTGCCTTTGGCCGGAACGGTAAAGACACGTAGTTGCTCTTCCCCATCTGGCTTGTCTCCGCCACCGACGACAAGTGTGTCTCTGTCGAGGAAGACCAGTCCGAGCGGACCAATATCGAACTTGGGTCCCTGCCCGTATACATCTTTCTCGAACCCCACGATGACATCCTGTGCCTTGCCGTCGACCACGCGGATCACCCGCCCGGCTCCACTATCAGAGACGAACAGGTCTTCGGTTTCTGGTTGCACCGCCACAGCACACGGGTTGTAGAGTCCATCCACAACCGTCTCGACGGTGGGTTTTGCAGCCAGCAGCGGTGTGGTCGCGAGCAGCATGAACGCGGAGATGCTGATGGTCCGTTTCGTAGCTGACATAAGTCATCGCTCCTTTTCACCGTGGGATGGTGTCGACCAAGTGGTCAAGTCGTGGCACGCTACGCGATTTCGTGGGCCGCTTCGTAGGCGGTGATCTTGTCGTCCTTGAGCAGGGAGAGGGCGATGTCATCAAGGCCTTCGAGCATGCATTCCCGCCGGAATCCGTCAATCTCGAAATCCAGTTTCAGGCCGTGATCGTCGGTGATGGTCTGGTTTTTCAGATCGACGCTCAGTTCGTAGCCTGGGTGCGACGCCGCGTTTTGAAAGATCTGTTCGACGGTCTCCTCGTCCAGGCGAATGGGCAGAACCGCATTCTTGAAACAGTTGTTGTAGAAGATGTCGGCAAAGCTGGCGGCGATGACCACGCGAAATCCATAGTCGTCCAGGGCCCACACGGCGTGTTCGCGGCTGGAGCCGCTACCGAAATTTCGCCGCGCCACCAGGATCGAAGCGCCCGCGACTTTCGGCTGGTTTAGTTCAAAGTTCGGATCGTCCGTGCCATCCGCCAGAAAACGCCAGTCAAAGAACAGGAACTGGCCGAAGCCGGTCCGTTCGATTCGTTTGAGGAATTGTTTGGGGATGATCTGGTCGGTGTCAACGTTAGCGCGATCCATCGTGGCGACCAAGCCACGGTGCGTGGTAAACGATTTCATAAGAGATTTCCTCGTTGATGGATGGGAGGGGGGCGGACTAATTAAATTTCCACTCGCGGATGTCCACGAAGTGCCCGGTGACGGCGGCGGCGGCCGCCATCGCCGGCGAGACCAGGTGCGTTCGTCCGCCCTTGCCCTGTCGCCCTTCAAAGTTGCGATTGCTGGTCGATGCACATCGCTCGCCCGGGGCGAGCTTGTCCGGATTCATGGCCAGGCACATGCTGCAGCCGGCCTCGCGCCAGTCGAAGCCCGCCTCGATAAAGACCTTGTCGAGCCCTTCGGCCTCGGCTTGCCGCTTGATCAATCCACTGCCAGGGACGACCATCGCCGAAACACGCTCGGAAACGTGGTGACCCGCCGCCACCGCGGCCGCCTGACGCAGGTCCTCAATGCGTGCATTGGTGCAGGAGCCGATAAAAACGCGTTCGATCGGAATCTCCGTAATCGGAGTGCCGGCGGTGAGGTCCATGTATTGTAGCGCGCCGGCGGCGGCCTTCTGGTCCGTCTCGTCGCCCATGCTGGCAGGGTCCGGCACGCACGTGTTGACGGCCGCAACCTGACCGGGGTTGGTGCCCCAGGTGACTTGCGGCGCAATGTCCGCCGCATCGTACACCAGCGATTTATCGTACTTTGCGCCTTCATCGGTCGGGAGTTGCTGCCACCGCGCCACAGCCGCATCGAAGTCGGCCGGCGCGTGGGCACGCCCCCGCAGGTAGTCGTAGGTTGTCTCGTCGGGTGCGATCATGCCGGCGCGCGCGCCGGCCTCGATCGACATGTTGCAGACCGTCATGCGTTCTTCCATGCTCAGGGCGCGGATCGCGCTGCCGGTGTATTCAATGACGTAGCCGGTTCCACCGTCGGTCGTGATCTTGCCGATCAGGTAGAGGATCAAATCTTTGGCGGTGACGCCGCGCGGGAGCGTGCCGTCGACCCGCAGCTCCAAGGTCTTGGGGACGGTTTGCAGGAGGGTTTGCGTCGCCAGGACGTGTTCCACCTCACTGGTTCCGATGCCGAACGCCAATGCGCCGAACGCGCCGTGAGTCGCGGTGTGGCTGTCGCCACAGACGATCGTCATCCCCGGCTGCGTGTAGCCCTGCTCGGGGCCGATGATATGCACGATCCCTTGGTTAACGTCGTCCAGGTCGTACAATCGAACGCCAAATTCCTGGCAGTTGTTTCGTAACGTGTCGACCTGTTGCTTGGAGACGGGATCTGCGATCGGCAGCGAGCGGTCGCTGGTGGGAACGTTGTGGTCGGGGGTGGCGATTGTCAGTCCGGGGCGACGGACAGTGCGGCCATGCAGACGGAGGCCTTCAAAGGCCTGGGGACTTGTGACTTCGTGAACCAGGTGCAGGTCGATATACAGCATGGTCTGTTTTTCTGGTTCAGCATGCACCACGTGATTGTCCCAGATCTTCTGGAACATGGTGCGGGGCGTGGAAGCGGTCATGGGTCTCTCTGGGCTGGGATGGAAGCGAGTGGGGTGCGCGTTTGATGTTGAATTGGCCTGATGCTCTGGCCACATGTGATCGCGGAAAAACGACAATTCTAATCGACAATGCCATCCAGGGGGAGGTTCGGGGGGAACCAATTCCGGTCCACCGCAATCGCATTCTTGCGTTCCCAGCGATATACTGCCATCATCCGTTTCTGTGCCGGTTTCGTCGATGGCTGCGATGGGCGATGGCTGCGATCGACGATTGCTGCCATCCTCGGGCAAAGTCGGCTTCCAGAGCTGCGTTCCCTTCCGGCACTTGTGACGCCGGACCTCCTGATTGCTGGTTTTTCGGATGTTGATGCTCGGTGGCAACCGTCGAACGCTTTATCGAAGGGCTGACCCGTAGCGGCTTGATGGCCGCGGACGAAGTGCACGCCGTGATGGTGACGCTGCCCCCCGAAATGCAGCCCCTGACCACCAAGTCTCTGGCGTTGGAATTGGTGCGACGTGGCCGGCTGACGAAATATCAGGCGGGGCGGGTCGCGGCCGGCAAGATTGCAGGCTTGGTCCTGGATAAGTACGTGATTCAGGACAAGATTGGCGAAGGGGGGATGGGCGAGGTCTTTGTCGCTGAGCACCGCCGGATGAAACGCCCCGTCGTGGTCAAGATTTTGCCTCCGGCCGCTACGGAATCCGAGTACTACATTCGGCGTTTTCAGCGCGAGGTGGAAGCCGCCGCGCAGTTGCACCATCCCAACATCGTCACCGCGTTCGATGCGGACGAACAGAATGGAATCCACTACCTGGTGATGGAGTTTGTCAACGGCGAGCCGCTGGGCCAACTCGTGGCGACCCGTGGCGCGATGCCGATCAAGCAGGCCGTTTCGTGCATTTTGCAGGCAGCTCGCGGGCTCGAGTATGCCCACGCGAAGGGGATCATTCATCGCGATATCAAACCCAATAATCTGTTGCTGGACACCGACGGTGTCATCAAGATTCTGGATATGGGACTGGCCCGGTTTGATGACGGACGGCAGACCGTCATCGACAGCGATGAATTGACGCAGCAGAACCAGATTGTCGGCACCGCCGAATACATGGCACCTGAACAGGTCGACAATTCATCCACCGCAGATCGTCGCTCGGATATTTACAGCCTTGGCTGCACGTTTTATCGCTTGTTGACGACCCGGCCACCGTACCAAGGCGACACGCTGGTCCAAACGTTGATTGCACATCGGACTCAACCGACACCGAAGATCCGCGACGATTGCCCGGACGCACCCGCAGCGCTGCAGCCCATATTTGAGCGGATGCTGGCGATTGACCCAGCCGATCGGTTCGCATCCGTTTCGGTTCTGATCGCAGAACTTGAAGCCGTCTACGACACCTTGGAGGGCGATGTTTCCGTCTGGATCAGTGCCGGAGCGCGTGACAGTGATACCGCCACCGAGCGGGAAACCACCATCGTCGCATCGCCGAAGCTGACCGGCGGTCCAGACTCGAAGTCACCGCGCCGCTCGCCTGACACGTCGACCCGTGACGCCCGTCAAAGCGAGTTGTCGCGGCCGGCGGCTGATGCCGAGCCTGCCGATTCGCCTCGCCCCGATCCGTTTGCTCGTTCGGCGTTGGCACCCAAGGCTGTCGGGATCGATTTGGGGACGACATTCTCAGCAATCAGCTATCTTGACGACGTGGGGCGGCCCCAGTTGCTGACCAATCTCGAAGGGGATCAAACGACGCCGAGCGTTGTTTTGGTCGACGGTGACGATATTGTGGTCGGCCAGGAGGCGCTCAAGGCCATGGCGACCGACATGGAATGCATCGCGGAGTGCGCGAAGCGCGACTTGGGTTTCAGGGCTTACCAGAAGAAGCTCGGTGGCCGCGAGTATCCGCCGGAGGTGGTGCAGGCCTGGATTCTCAACAAGCTCCGTGTTGACGCCCAAAAACGGCTCGGTCCGTTCACCCAGGCCGTGATCACCGTTCCAGCATATTTCGACGAAGTACGTCGCAAGGCGACCGAAGATGCCGGCTATATCGCCGGGTTGGACGTATTGGATATCATCAACGAGCCGACGGCGGCGGCCCTCGCATTCGGTTTTCATCGCGGGCGCTTGCACTCGGGAGAGCTCGATATGGTCCCGAGCCGAGTGCTGGTGTACGACTTGGGCGGCGGTACATTTGACGTCACGATTATGGAGATCGGGGCGGGCGAGTTTTTTACGCTGGCGACCGACGGCGACGTACAACTGGGTGGCCGCGACTGGGATCAGCGGCTGGTCGATTTCGTTGCCGAGGCTTTCATTCGCGAGCACGGTCGCGATCCGCGCGATGACCCCAACACGTTTGGACGGCTGTTGCGCGATTGCGAGGACGCGAAGCGGACCTTGACGTCGCGTACCAAGGCGAAGATTGTTTGCGACATGGGTGGCCTTGCCAGGCGCATTGAAATCACGCGTGCCCAATTCGAAGAGATTACGGCCGACCTCTTGGAGCGGACCGCCTTCACAACGCGACAAACGCTCGAAGCGGCAGGCCTCACCTGGAACGCGATCGACGATGTGCTGTTGGTCGGCGGGTCCACACGCATGCCCGCCGTGGTCAAGATGGTCCGCGAACTCACGGGCAAGGAACCCGACATCTCCGTCTCGCCGGATGAGGCGGTGGCGCAGGGGGCCGCCATCCACGCTGGCGTGGTGCTCGACCGAAATCAGGGAAATCCCACGCGCCTGAAGGTACGAAATGTCAACTCGCACAGCTTGGGCGTCGTTGGCACGGACACCAAGACGCAACGAAAGCAGACCGCGGTCTTGATCCCGCGCAATACGCCATTGCCCGCTAAGGCGAAACGCGTATTTCGGACGGCCAAGGACGGTCAGGCGGCGATCGTCGCCACGATCGTCGAGGGCGAGAGCGTCGATCCGCAGGAATGCACGGCAATTGGGAAATGCACCGTGACCGGCCTACCCGAAGATCTACCGGCCGGGACGCCCATTGAGGTGCGTTTTCAATACGCTGACAACGGACGACTCAAGGTGTTTGTGAACGTCGCCGGGGTCAGCGATCAAGTCACGCAGGAGATCCGGCGGGCAAATAATCTCTCCAAACGAAAGCTCAATGCGTGGCGCGAGGCCGTTTGTGGAACCGCTCCGACGACCTGAGTTGCCGCTGACCAGATTTGACGTGGGCTTGACGTGGGCTCCCATCGTGACGGCAGAGAACGGCCGCGTCCCGGAGCCGATCCGTCGACGGTCCTGGTTTGATCGTGGCTTTGCTTGACCGGACCGGGGCGTCCGTGGGGGATGGCGTAATTGACATTCAACCGATGATCGTTACGATTGGATTCCACAAACGTAACTTACGAAATTCACAGTCTTTATCGCGGAACACGCGAGACTCTCACGAAAGGATTCTTCCATGGCGACGCAAATTCAGGCCGCACGAGCAGGTGAGATTACGCCTGAAATGGAGTTCGTGGCGGACCGCGAAAGTCTGTCGCCGGAACTGATACGTGACGAGGTGGCTGCCGGCCGCATGGTGATCCCTGCCAACACGGTGCACTTGGGAAAGAACCTGGAGCCGATGTGCATCGGAATTGCCTCGAAATGCAAGATTAACTCGAATATCGGCAACTCAGCCGTGACCAGCGATATCGCGGGCGAACTCGAGAAATTGCACACGTCCGTTCATCACGGCGCGGACACCGTGATGGATCTTTCCACCGGCAAGAACATTGACGTTATCCGTGCGGCGATCATTGACGCTTCGCCGGTACCGATTGGCACGGTCCCGATCTATCAAATGCTGGAAGAGATCGGCGGAAACATTGAAGATATGACGCCACAGCACTTCCTGGATATGGTGGAACATCAGGCCAAGCAGGGCGTCGATTATATGACGATTCACTGCGGGGTGATGCTCGAGCATCTCCATTTGGCGATGAACCGCGTCACAGGAATTGTCAGCCGCGGGGGATCGTTGATTGCCAAGTGGATGATGACGCATCGCAAGCAGAATCCGCTGTACACCCATTTCGACGATTTGTGCGACATCATGCGGCAATACGACGTCACTTGGAGTTTGGGGGATGGCCTCCGCCCGGGATCGATTGCGGATGCCAGTGATGATGCTCAGTTTGCGGAACTCGAGGTGTTGGGCGAACTGACGCGCCGCGGTCAGGAGCGGGGCACGCAAGTCATGGTCGAAGGACCCGGCCACGTGCCGATGGACCAGATCGACATGAATATCAAGAAGCAGATCGAGATTTGTAACGGCGCACCATTTTATGTGCTGGGGCCGTTGGTGACCGACATTGCACCAGGCTACGACCATATCACCAGCGCCATTGGGGCCGCATTGGCTGGCTGGAGCGGCGCCGCGATGCTCTGTTATGTAACGCCCAAGGAGCATCTTGGTTTGCCCAATAACGAGGATGTCAAGCAAGGCGTGATCGCGTACAAGATCGCCGCCCACGCGGCCGACGTGGCCCGCCATCGGCCCGGCGCACAGGACCGCGACAACGCCCTAAGCAAGGCACGGTTTGACTTCGATTGGAACGAGCAGTTTCGGCTGTCACTCGATCCCGAGACCGCCCGCGCGTACCACGACGAAACACTGCCGCAGGATACCTTCAAGAGCGCCCATTTCTGTAGCATGTGCGGCCCGAAATATTGCTCGATGAAGATTACCGAAGATATCAAGCAGATGTCGGCCGCTGGTGAATTAGTGGAGTTGGAAGCAACGACGCCCGAATAATTTACGCCGCAGTGGGATCGGTCTGCGGAGTTCGCTGAGAACCAGGTAGTCCCTGTTGCGGGAACGCGCGAATGCCACGAACCCAACGCTGATTGGTTCCCCCTCTGGATACCGAATACCGAATGAACGCGGTCTCGGTAACTCGGGGATCATCTCGCACGAATGTCGCCGAACGGTGCAGCGGCGTTTCGCCCCCGGCGAGCGTCGTGGCCGGGGCGTCGCACATCGCCACGGGTCAGACCAACGAGGGGCATTGATGATGGCGCCGGTAGGACGACTTTGATCACGTCATGGCAAGGCTCATTGGCACACCAACGCCCGCTGCCGGGGTCTCAAGAATTGCGGAGAGAACCATGCTAGGTGCAACGCTGGCAACTGACGCTTACATGCAGCGGTTGAAGGCCGAGTTGGAAAACGTTGATCAGGCGGCGATGCAGCGCTGGGCGGACCTGATTTACCAGGCCTGGGAAAATGATCGGTTCGTCTATATCTTTGGCAATGGAGGGTCCGGCACGACCGCCAGCCATATGGCGGAAGATCTGGGCAAGAGCACGCTGCGCGAAAGCGACCTCACGGACGAGTCGCGGAAGCGATTGAAG
>JAUIHJ010000277.1 GCA_030432015.1 bacterium | reverse complement strand
CATTCCTCATTAGAACCCAAAAGCGGCCGAAATGCAATATTCAGCCCGTATTTCGCAGGGTCTTTCGGTATTTAAATTCGACAATCATCGTAAATGAAGCCGCCGCACCGCTAGACCAAGCGAGGTATACTCAAAGTTTGCTTCGCGGACGCGGATCGAAGTTGCGCTTGTTGCAAAATTAACACTCGCAACGTAGATGAGGGGTGCCGGTGTGTGGGTCTTGGATTTTCGTCGCTGATCCCTCGCTGACGTGTTTTGAAATTGTGCGATATCCGGTCCCTGGTCCCGCGAATTCAACGAGCGAGCGGCGTTGCGTTCAGATTCCACCTTGCCGAGTTGAACCTGGGAGACGAAGGTTGGGTCCAGCGGCCTCGCGCGGAGTTCGAAAAACGCCATCGCGCTCGGCACTTCATCCAATGTCCCGCTGTGATACGCGGGGCCTCGCGAAATCCGGGAATAAAGGGAACGCTTCGAGCGTCGATCTAGCGGGCGACGTCAACGCGTCGGTGGTCCAGCCGGCTAACAACGACTATCATTCGAGTAGAAAAGCTATCCGGATAAGATACGGATTCGTTATTTACAAATTTTTTTGCGAAGGAGCATGTGGTGAAGAAATTGTTTGGCTTGGGAGTCCTTGCGTCTTGTCTGTTCCTGTTTGTTGGCTGTGGCGGAGAACAGGCGCCATCAACCGACGCAGAAACAGAAGCCCTCAACTCGAGTCCTGACTACGAGGCCGAAATGATGGGCACAATGGGTGGAGGATCCGGGGGTGCTGCACCGGCTGCAGGCGGAGCCGACAAAGGCCCCGCAGCAGGGGCTGCGACCGAGTAGTCAGTTCCTCGAGGTCCGCCGCCACGTTGCCGCATGCTCGTTTGGTCTGTCCCACCAGTCCGTTTGGACCGCTGCCGGCGGCCCCTGGGAAGTGCGGTCAGCATTTCTCTTGATTTGCAACCGGCGGCCCTGAAATCACAAAACACCCTCCCGGAGTTCGGGAGGGTGTTTAACTTTCGAACCAATCCGAGAGGGAAGGGGTTCAGCCGCTCTCGAGACCGGCTTACGGCGCTTCCGCGGGCAACTCCATCACTTCAACCTTGCGGATGCAAACCTTGCTGCCGGGATCGTGTTGCTGAAACGCGAAATGCCCCTCTTTGAACGTGAGTGCAAAGTCGAGGTACTCGTACAGTTCGTTGCCATCGACCGTGATCTTGATTCGAGTGATCGCTCGACCCCGCCATACATCGTCTCGCACTTCCAACTCGTACGTAAACCACGCATCCGGTTCAACGAGCCTCTGGTACACATGGCACATGCCGTATAGCGAGCCTGTCCGAATCGGGTCGCGGTGCGTGCTATCAATTTGTGCTTCGTAGCCGTCGGAGAATCCTGGTTTGCGGGTCGTGCGAAAATAGAGTCCCGAGTTTCCCTTGTCATTGATTTTGACTTCAGCCCGGTACCGAAAGTTCTTATAGGGACCACGCGTACTAACCAGCATTGACGCGGGGCCCGATCCACATAACGCACCATCCTTGACTTCCCACACACTCTGGGCGTTGCCAACTTTCTCCCAACCTTCCATCGTCTTGCCGTCAAACAGTGCCACCCAGTCTTTTTCCTGTGCTTGCGCAGCGCCGGCCGTTAGCAGTGCGATCATGGCGCAGGTCGCAAGCGAGTAACCGTAGTTTGTACTTTTCATCAGACGTTCCTCTTGGTGGTGAATCAGCAGAAGTAAGAAAGACCAGTCATCGAGCTTGCCACCGATGGTGACATCAACACGATTCTGTCAAACGGTATTGCAGACAAGGTCGAGTATCGATGCACGAAGACCCGGCGCCAAGCGGCGAGCGGGAAACGGTGCCAGGGCAGCGCGTTGCACCACGCTGGGGCGTTGTCCGGACGGAGCGATGCTGCGTTGGGCAGGTGTTACGGAACTGCTTCTGTGCCGTCGCGGGCGGCGCCTTCCCAGGCCAGAATGGCTCGCTTGCGCGTGCGGTCCCATCGATAGTCGCCGAACACCCCCGTCGCGCGGATGACACGATGGCACGGAATGAGGTAGGCGAGCCGATTCTGCCCGACGGCCGAGCCCACCGCCCGAGCGGCACTACGTTCTCCCAGCAACTCGGCCAGTCGCCCGTAGCTGGTCAACGATCCGCGTGGGATCTCCAGCAAGGCCCGCCAGACCCGAACTTGAAAATCGGTGCCGCGGACAAATGCCCGCAACGGTGCCACATCACGTGCAACCTCGGGCGGCGAAAAGATCTCATCAACCACACCGGCCACGGTTCCGTCCCATTGGACATCGGCGCGAGGCCAGTCCAGCTTGATCGTCGCTTCCGCTGCGCGGCGGCTGGGCGCCACCACAAACGACAGGTGGCAGATTCCTCGTGGACTCTCACCGATGCAACAGGTTCCGAAGGGGGACTCGGCGAATCCCGCACGGATTGTCCATCCCTGTCCGCCGAGTTTGATCTCACCCGGCGAGGCGGACGTCAGATTCACGCAGAGATCATGCAGTCGACCAGGACCGGACAGTCCAGCCGTGTAGGCCGCATCAAGCACACTCTCGCCCTCTCGCAACGCCTGCCGGGCCCGCGCCAGCGTGAGGCTTTGGAGGAAGCTCTTCGGGGTGACCCCTGCCCAACGAGAAAAGAGGCGATGAAAATGGTATGGGCTCAGCCCCGCCTCGCCGGCAAGCTGCTCGAGGCTCGGCTGTTCAAGTTGATGCCTGTCGAGATAGTCGATTACACGCGCGATGCGGTCGTAGTCATTCATGGCACGATTGTACGACGCGTGCGTAACCCAGCCACCCGATTCTTGCGGTCGCCGACCTGGCGCCGGACTTCCTCGCGCCATCCAACCGAATGCCGCACTCGGTAAACTGCATCGGTAGTCGTTTCGCGCCCCACGTTTCCGGATCCGATGCCCAGCCACGCTGGTCCGTTGACGCCGGCTACCGCTGTGAACCCGCGCCCGCCTTGGGTGATCGAGGCCCAACGGGGGTCCGGCGGTGGCATGTGAGCCATCGCAATTGGGGCGCATTTCCTGGGTGGTGGTGTCAACGGGCTCCGCAGTCCAGCGGCCTGAAGACGTGCGCTGCCCGACTAAATAGCCGAGCGTGATTCAGCAGCGCACACCCCGTCAGCGGGACAGCCACCCTTTTCGCCGACAGGCGGTGTTTCCGCAGTTGAATCAAATGGGCGGCGAAAATCGAAGCCGGTCCCGGATGGTCGCCGAATCGCGCTCGACCGCTTAGCCGCCGCCAGTTTCAGCAGGGGTGCTTGACTCCTCCGTGCCACCCGCGTCACCAGGCGGAGCATCTTCGCTTGCGTCGGCCAGCAAGGACTCCACGACGCCTTCCAAATGGTCATAGGGATGGTACCCCACCAACTGCAACCGGACCGTTCCGGAGCGGTCAATAAAGAGCGTCGTGGGGTAACCCTGAAATACCGGCACGCGCGCTTGGGTGGCATCATCGCCGATCAGGCAGGGATAGGTGATGCCGAAGTCCTTGGCGAATTTGTTGATATTCGACTTAAATGTGTCAGCATCCCCCCGCTCATAATTAATGCCGACAACTTCCAGTCCGTCGTCCTGGTACTTCTCCAATAGCGTTAGGAAGTGTGGTATCTCATCGCGACAAGGCGGGCACCAGGTTCCCCAGAAGTCGACAATCAGAACCTTGCCCTTGTAGTCAGCCATCTTGACTGAGTTACCGGTTGTGGACACGAGATCAAAGTCAAACGCAAACGGCTCGTGGTTATCAAACTCGGCCTTGATCGCCTCGGCGCGGAGTCGCGCAAGTTCTTCACGGCGGGCTTGAAACGCCTGTTCGAATTCAGGAGTCTCACGCAGCGTCGCGAAGGCCTCATCAGCGTCAATGAGTCGGTAGTTATTGAACCCAGCCTCGCTGGCTTCCTCCAAGGCGGCGATGGCACTGGTGTGCTCGCCACGACGCGCGTGAACTCGACTCTCGTTATAGAATACCTGCGCCGCATATTGTCGTTGAGTCGCCGTAAATGTCTCGACGGAGGCTCCCGCGCGGCGCAAGTATTCGGCCGACTTGAGATAAAGATCGTCGCTCGCCTGATGGTCGTCGCTCGCTTCTTCAAGCTCCATACCGCGCCGCTGAGCCAACTGAGTCGCCATGAAGAGGGCGTCACGATCGTCGGGTTGCAATTCCAGGGCCTGGACGGCGAAGTTGTAGGCCTCGGCAAACTTCCCGTTCTGGACGGACTGTTCGATCGAGGTCACAAGGCTCTCGAACGTCGCGGTGCCAGTGTTGCCGGCCCCGATGCCATCGACATTTTCACCGACTTCAGCCGTGCTGGCAGAACTTCCTTGCCCTTCGGCGACGGGCGGAGTCGATCCTGAACCGCCACAGCCAACCAAGACAGCGACGGCAAGTGTCCCGAAGAGTCGCAATTTCATGTTACGTTCCTTTGGTAGTTCGAGTTGCACGCGAGCATCTCAATGTATCGAAAGTGGAAACGGAACGCTATTCGCAATGCCGGTTCCGCAGCGCGTTGGTGTTTCTCCAACTGCCTGCGAGGTTGGTAACCCGACGCGTCCGCTCTGGTAATGCGCCAATGAACTGCGAAGCGGCTCGTGAACAACCTGGCGTCTTACCCCCGATCCCCGGGGTTTGGACCCAGACTGGCAACTGGTCGACCTTCGGCATTGGTCAGAGCACAACGTAACCATTCGTCAGCGAGGCCAGCACCGAAAATCCGTCGCTGACGCTGTAAGCTTCCAGTTACGAAGAGCGTCTCATTCGAACGACGGAAGGGCCCTGCACGTCGAATTCGGTTGATTGACCCGGGATGACTTTTCCATCATGATCATGCACCGGCAAAGTGCAACGCACGTTGCGCCTTGTCCGACCGTCACGGCAACGGCGAAAATCGGCTTCAGAGGTAATTTTGATGGAACTCTATACCGCCGAGTTCATCGGCACGATCATCCTGATCTTGATGGGAAATGGCGTGGTCGCCAACGTCGTCCTGCGCCAAACCAAGGGCCATGACGGAGGCTGGATCGCCATTACGGCGGGCTGGGGATTCGCCGTCTTTACGGCGGTACTCTGCGTCGGAGACATCAGCGGCGCCCATTTGAATCCGGCCGTGACGATTGGGATCGCGATCGCACAGGCAGGAGACTTCAGTTGGGCCTTGGTGCCGGGCTACATCGCCGCGCAAATGCTGGGCGGCATCGCGGGAGGCATGCTGGTCTACGCCTTTTATTGGGCGCATTACGAGGCCACGGAGGACCCGGATCTTATCCGCGGGACGTTTTGCAATACGCCGAGTATCCGCAACCTGCCTCTGAATCTGTTCAGCGAAATTATCGCAACGTTCGTGTTGGTTTATGCCGTGCTGTGCACCAGCGACCCGATCGCAACCTTACCGGATGGCAGCGAAGTACCGATTGGGCTGGGCTCGATCGGCGCCTTTCGCGTCGGCATCATTGTCTTCGCGATCGGTCTGTCGTTGGGTGGTACCACTGGGTACGCAATTAATCCGGCCCGCGACTTAGGCCCTCGTATTGCTCATGCGTTACTGCCAATTTCAAGCAAAGGGAGCAGTGACTGGGGGTATGCCCCAATCCCCGTGATCGGGCCAATTCTCGGCGGGGCGTTGGCAGCGGGACTGCACCTGGCCTTTTAGCAGGCGAAATTTCGAGACGGTTGATTGATTCATGGCGCGCCAACTCCTTCTGGTCAGTAGCTCACGCTGCCACCCGCACGGTTACCTCGACCACTGCGAGGCTGAACTGCGGTCACTTTTCGCCGGGGTTCGCGAAGTGGTGTTTGTCCCCCATGCGCGGCCCGCCGGGCAGTCGCACGACCAATACACCGCGACTGCCCGCACGCGGTTCCAGCGACTGGGTATCGATCTGAGAGGGCTCCACGAATTTCCTGATCCTCGCCGCGCTGTTGCCGCTGCCGAAGGAATGTTCATCGGAGGCGGAAATACGTTTGTCCTCTTACGGGACCTGTATGCGTTGGAAGTGATCGACGAAATACGCCATCGGATTGAAGCGGGGATGCCCTACATGGGGACATCGGCGGGCTCCAACGTCGCGGGCATGTCGATCGGAACATCGAATGACATGCCAATCGTGCAGCCCGCATCGTTCGCGGCGTTGGCAGTCGTCCCCTACAATCTGAACCCACATTTCCCGGCGGCGGCGCCGGATCCGACGCACCGCGGCGAGACGCGTGAGGATCGAATTGGCGAATTTCACGCGTTCAATTCGCAGCCCGTCGTCGCATTGCACGAAGACGGCATGCTAAGCGTCAACCAATCGACGACGACATTGATCGGTCACCGCGCCGCCTTGGTCTTTCGACGTGGCCAGGATGTGCAGACGATCAAACCTGGACCAGTTCTCGACGACGACCTGCAAATCAGCTAAGCGACCGGTCTTCCGGCGCATCCGGTGAAATTCGGCCCGCTCGCGACACTACACAATTTCGCGGAGGGGTTTGACGCCGTCATCGACCAGATACTGAGGTCGTCCGCGGAGATCGAACTCGCGAATCGCGCTTAGATTGAGACCAATGTTTTGATAGAGGGTTGCCAGCACTTCCTGGAACGTCACGGGCCGATCTTCGGCGTATTCACCAAGGCGATTCGTGCTACCAATCACTTGACCGGCTCGAATTCCGCCGCCGGCCAACAGGGCGCACGACACGCGAGGCCAATGGTCGCGGCCCGCATTGGCATTGATCTTCGGCGTCCGTCCAAACTCGCCCCAGCAGACCACGGAAACGTCGCGGAGCATGCCTCGATCGTCCAAGTCCTGAACCAGCGCCGATAGCGCCTGATCCAGCATCGGCATGTCTTGGCGGGCGCGAGCAAAGTTGCCACCATGCCAATCCCAGCGGCTGAAATTCAACGACACCACGCGTGCGCCCGCTTCGACCAATCGTCTGGCAATCAGGAAATTCTCATTCATCTTGGGCGCACCATCGGCCCGAAATACCGGATCGCCCTTCCCGTATCGCTCGACCAATTTAGGATCTTCCTTCGAGTAGTCCAACGCCTCAGCCAGTTTGGACGACGTCAGGATGCCGATCGCCTGCTGCGTGAAGGCGTCCAGACCGTCCATCGCGCCACTGTTGTCGCATTCGCGACGCAGACCGTCCAGCGTGCCGAGCAAGGCCCTGCGATCACTGAGGCGATCGAGCGTGATGTCCTTCAGGACCATGTTTTCGCGAGACTCGACGGTGCGGCTCTTGTCATTGCCTCCCATCAGCCGAAACGGGGAATGCTTCACACCGAGAAACCCGCCATCGCCAGGATCACCCCAAGGCTGGTGGCTGGTCTTATAGAACAGACTGAGGTGTGGTGGAATCGTCGGACTGACCGGCCCCTGCAGCTTGGAGACCCACGCGCCCATCGATGGCCAACCACCCGCGGGTGGGTTGGTTGTGTGCCGCCCCGTAATGGCTTGCGTCGCGTAGTGACTACCGCTGGCACCTACGATGGATCGGATGGGTACGAACTTGTCCATCATCCCGGCGATTTTTGGGAACAGCTCGCCGATCTCGATGCCAGGAACGTTCGTGGCGATGGGCTGAAATTCGCCGCGAATTTCACTGGGCGCGTCCACCTTGATGTCCCACATATCCTGATGTGGTGGGCCACCGGGGAGAAAGATGTTGATGATCGCCTTGTGCGATCGCTTGACGCCCGACGCAGCTTCCGCCGCCAAGATCTGAGGCAGCGTCAGGCTGCCCATCACCATACCACCGATCTTGATAAAATCGCGCCGCGAAACTCCGTCGCAAAACTGACTCGCACGGCTAGCATTTCCACGAATCGTAAGCATGGGTTGTTCCTTACTGAACTGCGATCCCAAAAACCATCGGGCGATGACCGGCGTGGCAACGGCCACCTGGTAGGATTATCTTCGGCTCGCCGACCATGATCCTATCAAAATCCATTGATTTGTCTAGCGAAAAGGGTGAAACAACACCACTCGCCCAGGTGGGTCCCCAGCCGCTACGGGTGGGATCGGGCCAAGCCGAACTGGAGCGTGTCGTAACGCGGGGTCGGATCGCCAGCTCAATCTTGCAGATTTCCGCGATTGGCCGGCGATTCGCGGCGAAACGGTGCAGCAAAAACAACTTCGGTAATTGACGATTCGCCGCAGAGGTGCCATCCGCGTGCCCTCCACGGTTTTTGGTCGGCTGGCATCTGGTCGGCTGGCATCTGGTCTGGCGGGAATCCAATCAACAAGAAACGCCTGTTGCAGAAACAACCGGCGCCGTCCGACAAGGACGCAAACATCGGGACATGGTTTCCCTGGGTCCGCGCACATGGTTCGCGCCGGCTACGGTGGTTATCCTCACAACGTGACACCACGCGCGAGCGACACCTTCCTGGAGCGGACTGAATGACACACCCTGCGACGCCCCCCGATCCCGAGATCTTGTTGCGGCTCGAGTCGATCGGGCGGACGTTTCGGATGGGGGAAATTTCCGTCGAGGTGCTCAAAGGGATCTCGCTCGCGATTCCGCGTGGCCAATTCGTGGCGTTGGTCGGCCCCAGCGGCTCGGGCAAGACGACCATTTTGAATTTGATTGGCGGCCTTGATTCGCCGACGACCGGCAGGTTGTATTTTCGAAATCGCGACCTAACGACCGCGACGGCGCGCGAGCTAACCCGCTATCGCCGCGACCAGATTGGATTCGTTTTTCAGTTCTATAACCTCGTACCGAATCTTACGGCGCGCGAAAACATCCTGGTCTCGACGGAAATCAGCGCGGACCCGCTGGATGTGGATGAAACGCTTGATCTGGTCGGCCTGACGGATCGGGCCCATCATTTTCCGGCGCAGCTTTCTGGAGGCGAGCAACAGCGCGTGGCGATCGCCCGAGCGGTAGCCAAGAATCCTGAACTCCTGTTGTGTGACGAACCGACCGGTGCACTCGACTTTACGACCGGAAAGAAGGTACTGCGGTTGCTGGTCGACTTGAATAAGAAACTTGGCAAGACCATTATCGTGATCACCCATAATTCCGCCCTGGCCCAGGTTGCGGATCGGGTGGCGTACCTGCGGTCCGGAGAGGTCTCCGAGGATCACCTGAACGCCGAGCCAATTCCGCCGGAAGAGGTGGTCTGGTGAAGACGCTCGACCGAAAACTGCTGCGCGAAATCATCCATTCGGCCGGCCTGTTATTGCTGGTGGCCAGCATTATCGCCGTGGGGATCACTTGTTATGTGGCGCTGCAATCTGCCTATCACAACTTGGATTTAGCGCGCCAGCGATACTACCGCCAATGCCGCATGGCGGACTTTTGGATCGACCTGAAGAAGATGCCGGTCAGCACACTCGATTCGCTGTACCGCGTCGATGGCGTCAGCGAATTGCAAACACGGATTCAATCGCTGGCCACCGTCGACTTGCCCGGCAAGGTCGTGCCCGTTAACTCCCAGGTGATTTCGTTGCCGGATCACAGGGCACCGGTAATCAACGACATCGTGCTCAGGCGAGGCGATTACTTTAGCGACGGACGGCGAAACGAAGTGATTGTCAGCGACAAATTCGCCCTCGCCAACGACGTCCGTCCGGGCTCGACAATTCACGTGCTGTTGAACAATCGCCGCCAGGAGTTGATCGTCGTAGGCACCGCGATCAGCAGCGAGTTCACCTACCTCGTCAGCCCTGGTTCACTGGTCCCGGACCCCGAGCATTTCGGTGTCTTTTATGTCAAACGCAGCTTTGCGGAAGATGTATTCGATTCCGAAGCGGCCGCGAATCAGCTTGTCGGGCGGTTAGCGCCGGAGGCGCAGCCGCGGTTGGGTGAGATTCTGAGGAGGCTGGAAACGCAACTCGAACCTTACGGCGTGTTTGCGGCGACGCGGCGTGAATTCCAGGTTTCGCATCAGTTTCTCAGTAGTGAAATCGACGGGCTGGGCGGAATTGCGAC
>JAUIHJ010000276.1 GCA_030432015.1 bacterium | reverse complement strand
GCGGCGAATTCTCGACCGCCGCCGACTGGCAAGGAAGCGAATCACCAGTCCCGTCAGAATGAGTGCACCGCCGGCGATCGTCCACCACGCGGGCGCTTCGTAGCTGGGGTCGTGACGCCAGGCGAGGAAAACCCAAATCGGCACCAACAGCGGCTCGAGCAACACAATCCCGGTCGCCTCCTGGCTGGAAACGGACTGCACGGCCCGCGCAAACAGCCAGTAGGGGATCCCCATCTGCAACATGCCGAAGGCGCCCAGGAAACAGGTTTGACCGACCGTTGGCCACACCCCTTGCATGGCGACATACGGCAGCAGGATCGCCGCGGTCACCAGGTGATTCAGGGCGATGATCCACGCGGGGTCTTCGTCGCGCAGCCACCGCAAGGAGAGCACCACGCCCGCGTAGGTGAAGCCACCCGCCAATCCGTACAGGACGCCGGGCAACGATTGACCTTGCAGCTCGAAGCAGAGAATCAGGCCGACCCCCAGCACCGCGAACATGAGCAGGACGATATCGTGTCGGTGAACCTTTTCGCCCCGCCAACAGACGCTGGCCAGAAACACCCACGCAGGCGCCGTGTTTTGTAACCAGATCGCATTGGCAGCGGTGGTCTGTGTCATGGCCGTGAGGTAGGTGATGTTCATGACCGCAAAGATCAGGACGGCGGGTATCAACCGCGGAGTCCAGCGTGGACGCTTGATCAGCGGCAACAACACAATGCTCGCAAACAACGCCCGCCAGAAGGCCAGCAGCGGACCACGAACGGCGTAGCCGTCAACCACGATCGGCCAGTCGTCAAAAAAGGGGGCCTTGGCGAAGAACCCGCTGGTGCTCCACATCACTGCCGCCAGGACCAGGAGGAAGCGGCCACGGACAACGGTCGCATCGCGAGTTTCAAGCTTGTCTGACATGGCTCGGTTGTCGCAGTCGGAGCGGGCCGCGTCCAGTAGCCAGGCATGCACCAGGATTGGCCTGTCTCTACCTCGTTCGACACAAACCGTTTACAATCGTCGCACCATGAAAACTCAATACGACTGCATCGTTATCGGAGGTGGCCACAACGGCCTGGTCGCCGCCGCCTATCTCGCCAAGGCGGGCAAGTCGGTCTGCGTGCTGGAACGCCGGCACGTGTTGGGCGGTTGCGCTGTGACCGAAGCGTTGTGGCCCGGCTATCGCGTTTCGACCGCCGCCTACGTGATCAGTCTGTTTCTGCCTGAGATCATGCACGAGCTGCGTCTGAAACATCACGGCCTCAAGATCCTCCCTCGAAATCCGTCCTCCTTTACGCCGATGCTGGATGGTCGCCATCTACTGATGGGGCCAGACGCGGCGGAAAACCACCGGCAGATCTCAAAATTCAGCCGGCGCGATGCGGACCAGTATCCCCGGTATCAGGCATTGCTGGAACGCGTGGCGGATGTCTTGGAGCCGGTCCTGGCCAAGGCCGCGCCGGATCCGTTACCGCTACCAAAAGAGCAACGTAAGATCGGCGTCGGCAAGCGGCTTCGCGATACGGGAAAGATGTGGGACCTCTACCAGGCGATGGCGGGCCTGGGCGCCGACTTACCGGAAGCGATCGAACTTCTCACCGGCGCGGCACGACCGATACTCGAACGGTGGTTCGAAGCGGAAGTCTTACGCGCCACGTTAGCGACCGACGCCATCATCGGGGCTTTCGCGCCACCTTCGGCGCCGGGAACGGCCTACGTCTTGCTTCACCATGTAATGGGCGAAGCAGGCGGCTCGCGAGGTGTCTGGGGTTACGTCCAAGGTGGCATGGGTGGCCTGGCGGCAGCACTGGAGACCGTGTGCCGCGAGTTGCGGGTCGACATTCGGCGCGAGGCGGATGTGCGGCACATTGCAACCGACCAGGGCAAAGTTTCGGCCGTGATCCTGGCCGATAACACCGTCCTGGAAGCGCCGGTCGTCGCCTCCAGCGTCGACGCGCATCAAACGTTCGAACGATTCCTGGATCCCCAGGTTCTGCCCGCCGATTTTCGAGCCGCTGGTGGGCGCATCGACTACGCTTCGGCGTCGGCAAAAATCAACCTGGCTCTCTCCGAGGCGCCTCGATTTACCTCCGCCATGTCCAACGGCGTCGGGCCGCACCACCACGGCACGATCCATATCGGCGAGACGTTGGACACCATCGAACGGGCGTACGACGAAGCCAAGTATGGCCGCCCCAGCACCGAGCCGATTTTGGAAATCACCATGCCGACTTCGGTCGACGCCACCATCGCGCCACCAGGAAAACACCTGCTGTCGATGTTCGTCCAGTACGCGCCGTACCAACTGGCAGACGGACTGCAATGGGATAACATCAAAGAGGACTTTGCGGACCGTTGTGTGAAGCTGTTGGGTCGTTACGCGCCGAACGTTCCCAATGCGATCGAACATCGCCAAGTGCTCAGCCCATTGGACCTGGAACGGACGTTTGGCTTGACCGGTGGCAATATCATGCAGGGCGCCATGAACGCCAATCAGCTGTACAGCTTCCGGCCGGTCGCCGGCTGGGCCGATCATCGGTCGCCGATCCAGGGACTGTATCTGTGCGGCGCGGCCAGTCACCCCGGGGGTGGCGTCATGGGAGCCTGCGGCAAGAACGCCGCGCAGGAAATTCTCCGCGACGCCTGACAGGACGCCCCCGCATCATTGGCCAAGCGCCGCGTGGAAGCAGTGGTCAAACAATAATTGCCACTCGGCCACCGCGATCTCCTGGCACAGCACAACGCTTTCCGAGCGGCCGCGTGTCACCGCTTCGCACAGGTCAACAAACGCGGCTGGATTCCAAGCAGCTTGACGGGTCAAGAAGGTCGTGGCTGGATCGTTCCGTTCCGTCGCGTGGCCCGTGGCGAGTTCGCCAGCCCGCGCCCCCAATGCTCCGAAAACAGGATGTTCCCCAACCTTGCGAAACCAATATTTGGCATTGGAAAAATCCGGCTCGCGACGGTGCATGATGCCGTGCCAGTAGCTGCCGGTGGGCGTGTGAATCTCCTGGCTGATGCGATGTGACTCGTCCAAATAGTTGTGCAACAGCCACAAGCCGGCGCGGCAGCAGGCCGCCATCTGCGGGTCCGCAATCGTGCGTCCCGCGAAAAGTGAGGCCGAAGTGAGCTCCTCGAGCTGTTCGCGACGCGTCGGATCGGGTTGGCCCGGCCCCAGTTCGCCCGGTGGCAGATCGGTTAGCAGGGTTTGGCAAGCTGGGCCATACTGCGCAATTTGAAAGTCCATTACGAGCGGTTTCCCGAAGCAAGAGCGGCACAATTACTGGAATTCACCTTGGACCCCCAATCTACGGCATCGTCGCACGTCGACCAAGCCGGGCCAACCTCCATCTCGGCGATGCGCCGGGAACCACGCCACTCGCACGCGCCACCAAACCAGCGCCAGAACTAACCGTGATTTATCAGGAATCACTGTTCACCCGCTATCTTCGCTGGTACACTCTACCGAGGGTAAGGTGCCCGATTTTTTTGCGAACAGAATAGCCTCAGTACTGAAGTTGGAAGCGATTTTCTATGGCAAGTGATTCTTCGGCCACGCCATCGGACGAAACATCAGGCGAACCTTCTGCAACGAAAACGGATGCCACGTCGCCAGTCGATGACGCACAGATGGAATCGCCCGCCGCAACGCCGGCCGCTGCAACACCGCCGCCTGCAGAGCCAACCGCACCGGAGGTGATCCCAACGGACGCCGCGTCCCAGGCAGAGCCTGCGCCGGCATCGAAGCCCGCGCCCGACAATACGGCAAGCCCAGGCAGCCCCGCGTCGGGTGAGCCCAAGCGTAAGATCCAGGTTGGATCGCGCCGGCAACCGGGTGCTGACCAGCGTCCCAATTCCACTCGGCCGGCCACCCCCGCTGCACTGGAGCTGCCCCAGGAATTGGTGGATGCCGTCAAGCCCGATGCCAGCGAGTCGATTCCTTATGATTCGGCACCGATTCCCATGCCGAACAAGGAGCCGGTGCCGGTCCCTTCCATTCGGGAACCGCTCAGCGCTGAAATGCAGTCGGAAATCGATGCAGCGATGGGTGATGTCAAGCTGGACGACTTAGTCGCTGTTCCCAAGGAGACCGGTACGGTTGAAGAAGTTGAAGAGGATCAGCGACGCCAGGCGACCGTCATTCGTGTGGAAGGGGAAAACGTTTTCTTCGACTTGGGAGACCGCGTCGAAGGACTCGTCCCGATTCGCCAATTCAAGGAGCCGCCGGCCGTCGGCGATGCCATGGAAGTCGTCGTCCGGTCCTTGAACGGCGAGGATGGCTTCTACGAACTGAGTGTCCCCGGACAATCGATCAGCGTCGCGGATTGGTCGGACCTCGTTGAAGGTGCCGTCGTCGATGCACGAATCACCGGGGCCAACACCGGTGGGTTGGAATGCATGGTCGGTAACATTCGCGGATTCATTCCAGCCAGCCAGGTTGCCATGTTCCGCGTCGAAGACTTTGCGGAATATATTGGCCAGAGCCTGCCGTGTGTCTGCACCGAGGTGAACGAACGCAAGAAGAACCTTGTCGTGAGCCACCGCGCCGTCCTGGAGCGCGAACGCGAGGAAGCGCGGAAGAAGCTGCTCGAAGACCTTAAACCGGGGCAAGTGCGCGAAGGAGTTGTCCGCAGCCTGCGCGACTTTGGCGCATTCGTTGATCTGGGCGGCATCGACGGCATGGTCCATATCAGCCAACTGAGCTGGGAACGGGTCAAGCATCCAAGTGATGTGCTCACCGAAGGTCAAAAGATCAAAGTTAAAGTTGAGAAGGTCAACCTGGAGACCGGCAAGATCGGCCTCAGCTTTCGGGACCTGTCGGAACATCCTTGGAACGACATCGAAACCAAGTGCGTGGTCGGCAGCACCGTTCGAGGCAATGTCACACGGACCGCAAAATTTGGCGCGTTCGTGCGACTGTTTCCAGGGGTGGAAGGGCTGATCCACATTTCTGAACTGTCCCACCAGCACGTGCGAAATGTCGATTCCGTCCTCCAGGAAGGACAGGAAATCGAAGTCAAAGTGATGTCCGTCGATCGCGAATCACAGCGAATCGGACTCTCCTTGAAAGCGACACTGCCCGAACCGGTAACCGAGACGGCGGAAGCCGAAGCGGAACCGGAACAACCGGCGCGACCGAAGAGGACGAAGCCGCTTAAAGGCGGCATCGGTCGCGGATCTGGCGGCGAGAGCGTGGGACTAAACTGGTAACTCGGCGGCGTTGATCCGGCACAAGCTGGTCGAGTGGTCCGGCGCGTTGCGATCAGGCAACTCTGGTTCAGTGAAGCTTCATCGGTAGCGTGAGCGGTTTGCCGTCGCGTATCAATTCGACCTGAACCGTGTCGCCGGCTAGATATTCGCGCCGCACGTAGGTTTGAAAGTCATAGGCGTCCATCTCTAGCCGCTTTCCGTCAAAGCCCAGGATGATGTCCCCGGCGCGAATACCTGCGGCGCGTGCTTGCGTGGAAACGGAATCCTTCTGGCGAAACGCCAGCCGCTTACCGCCAATGCCGAGTGATGTTTTTTCGTCCTCGGTCAGATCGTCACCAAAGAGACGCGGCGACGCAATCATCTTGTACATCGACGGTCGCCAGAGGATGTTCGTTTTGCGCCAACCGCTGGCCAACGGTAGCGTCGCCTTTAGCATCCGGCCTTGTCGTTGCCACGCGATCGGCACCGCGCCCTCGGCGGGAGCCTTGTCCAGCGCATACTGGACATCAGCGAACGAGCGGACCCGAACGCCGTTAAGCAACTCCAACAGGTCACCAGCTTTCAACCCGGCTGCGGCGGCGACGGAATCAACGGCAACTTTCTTGACCATGTTGCCGCGATCGATCTCCAGCGTCAGGCCCAGATTTTCCGGCAAGGGATACCGCCATGCCAAGGTGGAATTGGCAACGCCCTGCTTGGCCTGTCGGGCGTTCAACATTTCCTTGACATCGTGACAGTGAATGCAGCCCCGTCGCCCCGAACCGTTGGAGTCCATCAGCTGACGGGCAAAGGTGGACGTCTTGGGACGCGGCGGTAAGTCCAGTCCCTGGCGGTACGCATCGACCGCTTGCTGCATGGCGTACTTGAGCCCGGCCAACGATTGCCGAGTATCAGGTCCGCGCGCATCGCGGCCGCCGTACCGTCCCAATACCCGCTCGTCGGCATCGATAAAGAAAATCATCATCGTCACGTCATAGTCGAACTCGAAGACATTCAGGTCCGAGTCCGCGATGCGGTCGAGACGGACACGTACAAACGCGTCGGCGACCTGCTCGATTCCCTCTAGACGAACAACCTGCTCGTCAAATTCGCGGCAATCCACTCACGGAATGCACCGGAAGACGATCATCAAGGGCTTGTCGATTCGCCGGGCCGTGGCGAGCGACTCCTGATAATTTGAACTCCAACCTTGCTGTGACGCCGTCGCGCGTGACTGTCCGCGACCTCGCTGCGCCATCGCGTCAGTCGCACATGTCGTTGCCAGCCCCCACGCCAGCAGCGCAAACAGAACAGTTCTCATGCGTCCATTATCCAACATGCAAAGCGTCCATCGAGTCCAAGAAACGATCCCGAATGCGGTCTGGATCTAAATGGCCGAGCGCGATTCAGCAGCGCACACCCCGCCAGCGGGACGGGCACCTTTTTCTCCGACCGGCGATTTTTCCGCAGTCGAATCTAAAGGGCGGCAAAAAAAACGAGCCGGTCCCGGGTTGTCGCCGAATTGCACTCGGTCATTTAGTCCGTGGCACCAACGCAGTATAAATGGGTGCTCGACCGAATCAACAGGTTGCCATCGCTGATCGCGGGAGTGGCAATCAGCTGACCTTCATCGGCGAAACGGTTGGTCGCCAGCAGCTTGAATTCGGGACCGGCTTGCAGCACGAAGACTTCGCCGGAACGCGCCGCGTAATAGATCTTTCCGTCGGTATATACAGGCGATGAGTAATCTTGGCCACCGATGCCGCGACCGCCGCCACGACCGCCACGCGAAGCCCCCTGCCCAGCGCTGCCGGATGAACCGGTCAAGCGATCCTGATACACGCGTTTGCCGTCGGACGTGCGAACACAGCTGGCGATCTTGCCGCTTACCCAGTAGAGATGCCCATCGTGAACCAGGGGCGTCCCGATGCGCGATCGGTCCTGGCCCTTCCAGAGAACGTGCGTGTCGGTAACATCCCCTTTGCCGCCGGCTCGCACGGCGATCGTCCCGCCTCCTTCGCGTCCCGATTCGGCTGCGTAGACGACACCGTCGTGGGCAACAACGCTCGCGCACATCGCACCGCAGGGAACTCCCTCGCAATACCACACCAGCTTGCCGTTGTCTGGGTTGAGTCCCCAAATCTCAAAGGGCACGCCGATGACCAGGTCAGATCGGCCATCCGGCAGGTCAACCAGTACGGGTGTACCCCAAGTGCTGCCAAACCCCTCCGCCTCCTGCTCCCAGACCTTTTCGCCCGTCTCTTTGTTCAAGGCAACAAGCGAATGATTCTCAACCGAGGCGGTCACAATGACAAGGTTCTTATACAAAATCGGGCTTGAGGCAGAGCCCCAACCGCGACCGTCCAAATCGCTGCCAACGCTGGCCTGCCAGAGTTGCTTGCCATCATTGTCAAAGGCCAACACACCCGATTTTCCAAAGAAGACAAAAACGCCGTCGCCATCGGAAGCGGGCGTATGCGTCGCGTAACCATTCTCCGCAAACATTCCACGGAATTCATCTTCCGGCAACACCGCGTCAATCGCCCGGTCCCAGTTGATCTTGCCACTCTGGCGATCCAAGCAGACCAGATGGCGTTTCAGATCTTTCATATCACCAGGATCTCGCCGGTCCACGCCATAGCCGCTCCAGCAGGTTACAAAAACCCGCTCGCCAACAACAATCGGACTCGAAGCGCCGGGCCCCGGCAACTCCGCCTTCCACTTCAGGTTCTTCTCGGCACTCCATTGGCTGGGTACCGGTGCCCCATCGGCGCTGACACCGCTGCCGTTGGGGCCGCGAAATCTCGACCAATCGGCAGCCTCGACGGCGGAGGCAAGAAAGAAGACGAACAACATGGCAAGGCCGAGCCCGAGGTGACGACCGTGGTGGCGACATCGCATCAGAAAATCTCTCCGGAATGTTTCGGTTACGCGCGTGAACTCGATAATCGTGGGGAGGGCTTGCCAGGCAGCGGGCTCATCCGCGACGATTCTGCTGGCGCTCGCCAATGCCACCTTGCACGCGGCCGTCCTCAAGCTCTTCTGCCGTGCGTCCCAGGACGACATTGAAATTGGCGGTCAATTCTCCGAACTTCGATTTCGGCAGCGGTTTAAAGTCGACCAGGATGGACTTCCGCGCCGCTTCGTCGCGAAGCTGGCGGAAGAGGCCGTCCCGCGCGTTGCCTGGTTCGCCGTTGATCAACACCTGCGTCGTGAAAATCCGCTTGCCATTCTTACTAACCGCCAAGTGAATGTGCGGGGTGCGACCGGGATAGGCGACGGGTTTAATGGTGCGAAAGTAATATTGCCCGCGCGCGTCGGTCAGGAAGCGTCCATAGCCCTGAAAATTCTTGTCCTGCTTCTCGCGATTGCTGCTCTGCGAATGGAGGTAGGCTCCCGAGGAATCGCACTGCCAGATTTCGACAAACGCGTTGCGAACCGGAGATCCGCTGGCGTCCAAGATCGTGCCATCAAGGTGCGTGATTTCGCCAACGGCCGGCGTGATCGCGTCATTGATGATCAACAGGTCATTGTCGGTATCGAGCGGCAACTTGTCTGGGTAGAACGGACCCTCGCCAACATTCGACGTTTGCACGAGTTGCTCGGCGAAGAGCCCTGGCGTCGAGAACGCGGTGGCGGCAAACGCCGTGCGTTGTAGAAACTGCCGTCTTCCCGTCGTGAAGTAGGAATGTTGCATCATCGATCTCCCTGGCAAGAAGTAGACGGAGGGGGCATTCCCCCCCGCTCAATTGTGTAAACGTTGAAGCGATCAGAATTCTACTCGCTTTGGTCGGCCTTGTCGGTGTTTTTCTGAGCAACCATCCGATCGGAGTCCGATCACTCGGCAGACCCATGTTCTTGGCGCCTGCGCTACCCCGGCCAGCCGCCGGCAAAGGGACCGAACGCGCCGGGAAGCCCCATTAAGAAACTCAGCAGCGATGAGCGCGGGGCGTCCGCGAGCGACTCGCTGCAGATTCGCTGCCGATTCGCCGCCGATTCGCCGCCGATTCGCTCGCTGGTGTTGCCCGCTGATCCTTGACACCGGCGGAGCTGCGTCGAGCCTCCCCGGTAAAACGCATGGTCTGAACGGGACCAAGCAGATCGTCCAGCCTGACCAATTCAAAACGCTACACAGCCAAGATGGAAGCAGCCGCCAGTCGCGCCAACCCGCGTCAAGACAAACGCAGCAGTTCAGGGAGCGCACCGCGCCACGCCTCGACCAGAGGCTGCTGGACGTGAATGTCATGATCGCGACCTGCGATCAACGCTTGACGCTGGTCGTCCGTTACGCTGCGGAAGAATTGCCGTTCGGTCAGCGGGCAATCCTGCTCGGCGCCGGAACCGCCATGTTTCGCGCTAACACCACCCGCGACGATATCGGCCCAATAGTAATTCCGATCCCCTGTTGCCAGGCGAGCAAAAACGCGACACTCCAGCCACGCGAGGCACGGTTCGATGAGCGGGCTTCCCGTCACACCAGCGCGGGTCGTGATATCGATGAACTTATCGCGGTGCCGGCCAGATCCATTTGCAAAGTTCCACGCGACATCAACCTGCTGCGGCGCCAACAAATGCAACGCGAAGGCCCGGCTGGCGTCGACCAATTCGGCCGTATGGTGGTTGGGTGCCAAGCCGATCTGTGCCAGGGGACGCGAGGCGTCGATTGATGCCTGGGAAACCCAAGTGGCGGTCAGCCCGCCGCGGCGCTTCCCGTCCGTGGCGGTCACGATCCAAACTTCGCGATCAACCAGCCGAAAGACTGCGTCGATCGTTGC
>JAUIHJ010000275.1 GCA_030432015.1 bacterium | reverse complement strand
CCGAGTCCGCCGTGGTCGTAACCACGAACGTGTTGAGCAACCCGCTCCAATTCTGCTGCAACTCCGGGCTGACCGCCACGTTGGTCTCGATCTTGCCAACGGTGTATTCCAGATTCCAGTCGCCACCCAGTTCGGTATCGCCTGTATTATTGACGCTCGCCGCGACATCACAGTCGCAGAGCGCGCCGAGTGATTCGACGAGAAGTTGGCCATCGTCACTCGCGGCCAGATCGCAACCGTAGAGCAACAAGTCAGCGTCCGGCGCCAAAGCGTCCCGCCATCCCACAAGCTGACCGGCGTAGGCGCCCACATTGTCCAAGGAGAGCCAAGTGTTTCCCAGCTTGACGTGGCCATTGGTTCCGTGCGAAATCACATGCACGGCGTTTAAATCGTGGAAGTTCGTCAAAGCCTCCGTGATTTGATCGATGCCATCGCGGTCCGCGTCCAGCAGGACGACTTCAAAGGTGCGCCCATGGTTATTGTTGGCAAGTAGGTCGTCGACTAATTGTTGGTAGTCAGTGGCGGCGGTGTCGACAAATACCAATTCTCGGACTGTTGCTTGCTCGAACGAAACGCGTTCTTCGCCGACAGGCTCGACGGTGCGCGGACTGGTCGGGTCGCCGGCGGTGGCTGCAGGTTGGGCATCCATTGTGGCATCGAGGCCCAGGCCTTCGTCGGCCAAACCATCAAGCCCTCCCAAGTCACCAATCAGGGCGGCCGGCGACGCGCTCAGCATGACGCGATCTTCCAACTGCGCGAGGTCCAACGCATCCCGGGATCGGGTCGGCTGGGACGGAATCCGCCCAGACCGGGCCCCGCTGCAGGCGCGCAGCGGTCCACTCCATTCGAACAGGGCGAACCGATCACGCCATTCAGCGGTTCTCGCTGTAACCCAATTCCTCAGCGTCATGCGTTGGTCCCTACGGTCGGCTGTTCTGATTCGCGCGGTGTCTTTCTGACGTCGCGCGCACGTCCTTTGATGATTCCGATTCATCTGAACTATGTGTTACATTCGCCTCGCGCGAATGCGACGGAGCCCTCCACGTGGCCCTTACCTGTTGTCAGAAGGTCGGGCCAAACGAGTTATGACGATCGTGCGTCCTGTACGTCCAATCTTCAAACAGCCAATGGCCGCGGCGCGCAATTTTTTGAGTTACGCCGTTGTGACGGGCATGGGATGCGTGTAACCCGACGCGTCAATGAGACGCGCAGCGGCGGCAGGCAGAAGCCTGGCGTGCCAACCGACAGGCCTACGGCATTCGCCAGAGCGGAACTTCAAGTCGAACGCTTTGGGGCGCAAGGGACCAATGCCTGCCGCCAAAGCACAGTCTTAGCAAGCACCAGCGAGTGACCTCCGGTGTGACCGCATCACCGCTGTCCAGCGCTGGGGATGCTCCGCATGCCGGCAACGCTCGCGACTGGGACTAAATGGGCGAGCGCGATTCAGCGACCATCCGGGACCGGCTCGTTTTTCGCCGCCCGTTAGATGCAACTGCGGAACAACGGCCTGGCGGCGAAAAAGGTGCCTGTCCCGCTGGCGGGGTGTGCGCTGCTGAATCACACTCGGTCATTTAGCGCCGCTTTTCATTCCGGATGTCTAGCTTCGCATCGTGCCCGCGATCAGCCGTCCGTGTTCCGTCTGGATCGCGTGCCACCAACACCAGCCGATCCTTCTTAAGGAAATATGGAACGTCGGTCAGGACAGCAAATTCACCGGGCAACTGTGCCTGAAGTTGCGGCAGAAATCGGTCTGTGGTGATGAAACACGCTTCGGAATGATCTTCGACAAATTTCGCCAGGGCCTTATTCGGTTCGGCCGCCCAAGCAAATTCAGTGATCGGTTGTTTTGCGTAGAAGACCCACGTCGATTCCAGGCAGCCGTAAGAGGCGATTGCTGGCCGGGAATTCTGCCGAAAAATGGTCTCTAGCACGACCTGATTTTGCTGATGATGGCTCACTCGAACGGTCACCCATCCGAACATCACCCAGGCCAGGATTATCGCGGCGACGGCGAAGGCCTGCGCGGCCCGCGCAAGGCGCTGCTGTCCCACCCAGATTAGACAGACAACCGAGGCAAGCAATGGCACCAAACCGACCACACCCAGCCACTCGTCACCCGGCAGGAACCGATGCGCTGCGATCGGTAAGCCGACCAGCATCGCGGTGCCAACCAGTCCCAGGGACACAAACGCGGCGCGCTGCCAGAAGAGAGAGACAAGCGTTTCGCCGCGAGACCAATGGTGCAAGAACTTGCCGCAAAGCAGTGCCAACGCTGGATAGCAGGGAGTGATGTAACTGGGTAGCTTTGTCTCTGCCAACGTGAAGACGCCCACGAATACGCAGACCCAACACGCAACGAATTGGAGTCCAGCCAGGTCCTCGCCGCGCCGTCGCATTCGACCGACGATATCAATCACGACCGGCACCGCGAACACGGACCAGGGAAACATGCCGACCAGGATCGCACCCGGATAAAATAGCGGCGTTCCGTGGTGGTTCTCCATCGCAGTGGTCGCTCGCCCAAAGTGCTCTTTCAGGAAAAAGCCGCGAAGGAATTCACCGTCGGTTGCCAAACCAACCCAGATAAACCATGGCAGCGCCACGGCCAATGCGGCCGCCAATGCCGTCAGCGGGCGCATCGCCCAACAGGTCTTGAGAAAATGTAACGGGGCGAAAGGTTGCAAGAGCGCCAGCCAGCGATGGTCGCCTCGTATCGATAACACGGCGACCACGACGCACACGGTGATTGCCAATCCTGTCAGGCCGCCAAACTGGGCGATCACCGTCAGGGCGACGATGATGCCTGCCAGGGCGTACTTTGCCGACCAGGAGGACGATTCGGATGGAGGCGTTGACTTCACATGTGAATCCGGCGGCGCCGGCCGCGGAAGTCGGCGGAGCAGCAGGAACATCCCAATGACCGCCGTCGGCACCACCAGCGCCACAGGGCCCTTGGCGAGAATTCCGCCGCCCATGACCGCATACATCAAGGCGACCACGGCCCAATGCTGCGGGAAGAAACCTCGGTCGCCGTCGATTGCGGCCAGATCGGAATCCGGTTTTCGTGCCTGGTCCCGAGGAAACGCGCCCAGCACATAGATCATCAGTGCCAGCGCGACGAAGAAAATCAAAACCGAGTCCGGTGTGGCAGCTCGACCGGCAACATCGAACATCAAACTTGTGGCCAGGATCAACGCGGCCCAGAGACCGATACGGGCGCCAAAGATCCGCCGCCCAATCTGATAGGTCGCCAAGACCGTACCGACCGCGAGTGCCGCCGACCAAAACCGGGCACTGAATTCACCCACACCGAACACGCCGTAGGCGGACATGATCAACCAGTACAACATCACCGGCTTGGCGTCACGCAACTGGCCATTGAATGTCGGGACGACCCAGTCGCCGCGGTCCAGCATCTCTTCGGCGCAGCCTGCATTGCGTGGTTCGTCGCGGTCCCACAATTGCGAGCCGCCCAGATTGGTGAACATCACCACCGCAGCAACGGTCACGATCAACGCATGATGCCACACCAACTGCTTCATCGAATGGCCTCCTTGCCACTATTCTGCCGGGAAAATCAGGCAGGGGAGTCTATGGCAGCCATCAAGGCGAAACAACGTCAGTTTGTCGAGGCTATGCGAGAAAAAGGCCGTGCGCGAATGTCCCCACGGCCTGGCTCGTATGCTAGCATGGTCTGCCAAGTTTAAACTGACAGCTCGATTCTAGGAGGCGGTCATGGTTCGTCGTGCGTTCTTGGGCTTTTGCGTCACCATCCTCTTTACGGCGATTCCGCTAGCAGCAGCGAGTCTATCGATGGCAGCCGATTTTCACGACCTTTACGAAGCCCGCCGGTTCCAGGACAACGACGCGAACTTGCCGTACCGCCTGCTGAAGCCGCAGTCGATCGTGCCGGGACAGGCCTACCCCCTGGTGATTTTCTATCACGGGGCGGGTGAACGGGGCGACGATAACACCAAGCAATTGGTCCACGGAATGGCGGACTTCGCCACGCCGGAGAACCGAACAAAGCACCCCTGCTTCGTGGTCGCACCGCAGTGCCCCAAAAACGAGCAATGGGTTGCGGTACCATGGACGCTGGATGCTCACACGATGCCGGCGAAGCCGTCGCCTGCCCTGCAGTCGTCGTTCGACTTGATCGGCGCTTTGCGGAAGGAATTTCCGATCGACCCAACCCGCATTTACGTCACGGGACTATCGATGGGGGGATTCGCGGTCTGGGACGCCATCCAACGAGAGCCCACCCTGTTTGCGGCCGCAGCCCCCGTCTGTGGTGGTGGCGATGTCACTCGGGCAAAGTCGATTGCCGCGATTCCCATCTGGGCCTTTCATGGCGAACAGGATACCGTGGTCAAGCCCAGCCGGTCGCGCGACATGATCCAGGCAATCAAGTCGGCTGGCGGGGAACCGCGTCACACGCAATATCCGGGTGTCGGCCACAACTCATGGGCGCCGACCTATCGCAACCCGGAGTTCTACGACTGGCTATTCGCGCAGAAAAAACCTGTCAAAACACCCCAGTAACCGGCTGAATCGCGTCCTGTCACTTCAGCCTGTAGAGCGTAATACGCCGCGTGGAGCGTCGTTGTTCGGCAAGCTCGTGCGGCCGGTAGTTGTTCAACAGCACCAGATCGCTGGGCTGGTAGGCAATGGAAGCGACCTGCTCCAGCCGCGGCGACGCCGCGGCCAGGATTCGCTGAAATTCGTCGCTGCGTTGCGCGTGCAACCCGGTCGCCAGGTAGGCCGTGACGCCGGCGGGGAGCGAGGCAGGCGCAAGATTCAAGTCAAAACCGGGCACCGCAACGACTCCGGCAGCGCGCAGCTGATAGAAAAGACCCGGCTCGCCTTCGACAAAGACCAGTGCGTTCTGCACATCGATCCGCTTCTCGATCTCCGCTGCCGCACGGCGCAATCCTGCGCGATCTTGCCAGGCGGGCACCCCGCGCGCCGTAACGCGACGCCCGCCAAGCACCGTGACGGCCAAGGCAACCAGCAACACCGCCACCAAAGAAACTCGGCCGCTGCGGCCTTGTAGCCAGACTCGTACCGGACTGCAGCCTGCATCACGGCCACAAACCTGGTAGATCGCGGCGATGCCCAGTCCACCGGCCAGCCAACTCGCACAGAGCCACGTAAGTGTTAGCCGAGGATAGGGCGAATAGAGGGGTGTCGCGATGAACAGGCCGCCAAACCAGGCCGCAATCAGCCACACCGCCAAACCATTTACACGCGCGTCGTCGCCAACCGGTTGCGTTGTACGTCCACTTCCCTGGACCACCAACCCGATGATCGACAGTACACACAGAACCACCGCCTGCCCTAACCCGCACGCCATCGCAATGCATGTGGCGCCCCATGCCAGGACCAGCAACATGTCTGGACCTGCCTGGCAAACGTCAGCCGCGGCGTCTGGAACGGTCCGCCGGTTGCTGCAGCAGGCGGCGAGCAGTAACAGGGCCGCCGCCGGTGCCAGGCAACTCACCCAACCATCAAAATGCGCCAGGTTACCGTACTGGTGCGCGAGGCTCTCCGGCCAACCCGACAAACCAACTACATAGGTGGCGTGATTCGCCATCACGGAAGCGTATCCACCGAACCCTTGCAAGGACCAAAGGAACGGGCTCCACACCGTCGCCGCCACCAGGGCGAAGCCGGACCAGTAGCCCAGATCGCGGACCAGGGACCGTCGGGACGCCTTGTCCACCAGCAATCGGAGCAGCAGGCCGCCTAGCGTGATGAGCAGCGGGAGCCACCCGTTGTACTTCGCCCACCAGGCCAATCCGCACGCCACGCCAGCGCACACCAACAGGCCCAAGTGCCGCCTCGCGAGGGCGCGTTCAAACAGGAAAACCGCCAGGAGCATCCAAGGTAACAGCAACACGTCCGTCAGCGCCGCCCGCGAATAGACCGCGTGAAACTCGCTCAAGGCGGCCAGCGTGGTCGCGCCGAGTGCGGCGGCGGGACCAAACCAAGTCTGCATCATCCACCAAACGATCAAGAGCGTCAGACAGCCGGCCAACAAACTTGGGAGCATTGCTCCGACGCCGGTGGGACGCGTCGCGACTCCCGCGATCACCTGCTCGGCCAATAACGAGCCTTCGATCAAGGCCGGCGCGAGCGGTGGGGCGTAAAAGTGACGTGCCGGGTACTGGCCTCCAGATCCCGCGTCGAACCATAGATTCGACGCATAGACCCCTTCATCGAAATGCTCGACCGCCAGCCGTTCTGGAAAAGCAACGCGCAGTACGACGCCGCTCGCCAGGACGGTCACGAGTAACAACCACTGGATACCTCGCATGCCTTCATTCTCGCCGGGATGACGTGTGACGACAATCGAGCCTCCGCGGTTGCCCGCTCTCCACTGCCTGCCTCAGCCACATGCCGCCGCATTCATCCATGCGGGCAGATTACAAATCGCGGATCGTTATTCCCGCCCTACTTGCGGTTTCGGCGCCTCTGGCGAAGCCGCCGCCTGTTGGACCGGACGATTGAGCATCCGCGAGATCAGTGAAAACGGGTTGCGCCGTGGCGGAGCGGTCGGCACGTTGATCGCCCGAACTGGCTCGGCGGGCACCGGCGGCGTTTGAATGGTGGCAGCGGTTCGCGGCTCAATGGTCTCTTGCCCAGGATCGGGCACCTTTTTCATGCGGATCGGCTTCATGCGACCAGCACGCACCAGCACCACCAACTGATGCGGGACACCTTCCCTGCTTTCAGCCGGCAAGCCACCGATCAACAGCGTGCCGCCCGCCGGAAGCTCGACATTGGCAGTGGCCCGAGTTGTCTGCACATGGGGCACGGCCAACTTCACCGGTTGGGGACGGTTGGCAATGCGAATCGACCGCGTTGCGACATCCAGAATGCGAGAGAGGACGATCTCGTAGTCAAGCCACATCCGCTCGTTGTCGAGGACCGTGCGCAAGCGGACCATCTTTCCCTGGGGCACAACACGGGTTTGCGGTAAGTCGTCCTTCCACCCGACCACAAATGGCCTCTTTTCGCCGACTGCCGCCGTGGCTGTCATGCCGTCAATGAAAACAAGTTGGGGACTGAAAACCGATTCAGTCCGCTCGTCCTCCTGCAGTTGGTTAAGCAGTTCTTGAGCCTGCTGATCATTCAAGACCTTGTGTGTGCAGGGGAGGCGCGCTTCCGTTCCCGCGGCGATGTGGCCCCGCGGAGTGTCATCGGATTGAGAACGAGGCACTTGCAGCGGTTGGCTCATGCCCGCGAAGGGATCGGCCGCAGCTAAGTCTGCCAGATCGAGTGGGGCGAGGCTCCAATCCGTAATCGTCGCTTCGACAAGCTCCGTAGGAACCGAGAGGAAGGTGAGTTGGGCGTGAATCTGGTCCACGTCGTACGTTGGATCCGCGACCTTGCGCCACTCCGGCGGCGTGGGCGTTTTGGCAATGCGTTGCGAACTCGCTTGCTCTTGGCCATGAACCAGCGGCATCGTCGACTGCGGTCCTACCACGATCATGATCAGCAACATCACAATCCGCCAGATATTGTCTGCGTGCACTTCGAGACGATGCGCCATCGGTGACTCCCGTTCACGTTGCGAAATTTGTGTGTGTGTCTTCCGTTCGTGTTTCCGCCTTGCGCGGAGACAACCTTGACAGCGCAGGTCGAGCACCGGCCTCCGCAGGTCGGGGGAGTGTAGAAGAACCCCATTTCGGTTCAAGGGCAGATTGCCCGATTGGCAGCCCCATCGCGCGAAGCGATCAACGACGCGAATGCGACGCCCCAGACCAACCAGAGTGGAAAAACCGGGCTTTCTGCCGGTTTGCCGCGGGTATTCTGGCCGGTACGTGCGCCACGGCCCGGCCCAAACTCAGGCAAAAATTTCCGAAACGACCCGCCCGTAAAGGTCGGTCAGTCGAAAATCACGCCCCGCATGCCGGTAGGTTAGTCGCTGGTGGTCGGTTCCCAGCAGGTGCAGAATCGTTGCGTGCAGGTCGTGCATATGGACGCGGTCCACTTCGGCCGTGTAACCGAATTCGTCGGTGGCCCCATAGGAAGTTCCTGCCTGAACCCCGCCACCGGCCAGCCACACCGTAAACCCCTTGGGATTGTGATCACGACCATCATTTCCTTGCGCGAATGGCGTGCGGCCGAACTCGCCGCCAAACCAGACCAGCGTGTCCTCCAGTAAGCCGCGCGCCTTGAGATCCTGCAGCAGGCCCGCCACCGGCTTGTCCACGGCGCGCGCGTGGAATTCGTGTTTTTGGATATTCGAGTGCTGATCCCAACGCGGGTTATTGGAATTGTCGGCGTAGTTAACCTGTATGAATCGAACTCCGGCTTCCGCAAAACGTCTGGCCAACAGACATTGCCGGCCGTAGTCGTCGGTCGCTTTCTCACCAATGCCGTACAGGGCATTGGTCGCGGCAGTTTCCTGAGAGAGGTCCATCACCTGCGGCGCATGTTGCTGCATTCGAAAGGCCAGTTCGAATGACCCAATGGTCGCTTCGAGCACATCATCATCCGGGCCTCCGGTGAGTTGTTCGCGATTTAACGATTGCAGCAATGCAAGCTGGGACTGCTGTTCCGCAAAGCTCAGTTGCCCATTGGTGACGTGCCGAATACCCGCTTGTCCCACCGGCACCCCGGCTCGGCCAATGGCTGTTCCCTGGAACTGAGTTGGCAGGAAACCATTGCTGTAGTTGCGCGGTCCGCCCTTGGCTGCCGTCGGACAGATCGTGATAAACCCCGGCAGATTCTGATTCTCGCTCCCCAGCCCGTACGTGATCCAGGAGCCAACCGAAGGACGAATCAGGTTGGTCGCTCCGGTATGCAAAAAGAGGGTTGCCGGTCCGTGCGCGACTCCTTCGGTATGCATCCCGCGCAACTGGCACAGGTCATCAACCTGCTGACCGATCGAGGGAAACAGGTCACTGACCCACTGCCCGCTGCGCCCGTACTGCGAAAACTTCCAGGGGGAAGGAAAGACCCGCTCGGGGGTAACTTTCATCGTCCGTGCGACGTCGAATTCGACTCTCTTGTCCGCATACCTGGCCAGCGCAGGCTTATAGTCAAACGAGTCGACCTGGCTCGGCCCCCCTTGCATGAACAAGAAGATCACGCGTTTGGCCCGAGGTTGATGATGCAATCCCAACGGAGCGGCAAGGGGTGCAGCGCCACTGTATTGGCCGCATAGACCGGACAGTGCCAACGATCCAAAGCCACATGCGGTACGTTGCAGCAGCGAGCGTCGCGTTAAGGGGAGCGAATTCATAATCTCGTCCATTGATTCACTAATTCACATACCGAAAATCCAGGCAGCTAAACAGTGCCTGTTGAAATCGAGCCCAACGTGCTAGCCGCGCATCGGCTGGCGCAGCGGCCGGAAGCTGTACGTATTGTTCAGCCAGTTCAAGCTCCGCAGCGGTCGGTGGTCGCCCCAAAGACCGCTCGAACGCCACCCGGACCCGGGCCGCGTCGTCCCCGGGCAGGTTCAAAAGCGCCCGCGCCGCCGCGGCCGACTGCTCCATGACAAACGGACTGTTCATGAGATACAAGGCTTGTGTCGGCAGCGTGCCGGCGTCGCGCCGTCCGGAGACTAAATTCGGATTTGAAAAATCGAAAACCTCAAACAGGTCGTGCAGTTTGTTTCGAAAGACGGGAACGTAAACGCTTCGCCGGTGGCTCGTAAACTGATAGCCAAATTCGGATCGTACGGCCGAATCGATCAACGACCCGCCCTCCTGCAGGTCAAGCTGGCCAGCCACGGCGAGAATCGAATCGCGAATCGCTTCGGCTTCCAACCGGCGACGCGACGATCGCCACAGCAGCCGATTGGAGGGGTCAATCGTAGCGGCGGCCGCCTGGTGTTCACTACTGAGCTGATAGACACGGGACAGGACAATGTTTTTGACTAAGTCCTTGATTGACCAACCGTTGGCAATCAACTGACTCGCCAAGTGATCGAGCAACTCTGGA
>JAUIHJ010000274.1 GCA_030432015.1 bacterium | reverse complement strand
ACAGCGCCGTTGGCCCCGTGACCAAGGCGTGGCGGCGGCGGTGATCGAGTCGCTGCTGACGCTGGGACGCATCGACGACGCCACGAATGAACTGAGCAAACACGCGCCGGACGCGTCGTCGCCGGTGTCGCTTTGGCGAGTTGCCGGCAAGGTGGCCGAAGCCGCGGGAGATATTCAGCGCGCTGCCGAATGCTACGCTAACGTCGCCGAGCTGGATCCGACCGACCGGCAGGTTCATTACCGAGCGGGATTGATGCTGCGTCGGCTGGGTCAAACGGAACGCGCGCAGGAGTTTCTGACGCGGGCCGCCCTGCTGGATCAGCTTCGTCTCCAAGTGATGCTGGCCGCCCGCGCCGATCGCCGGAAAACAGGCCTGCTCGTCCCCGTGCTGGTCGAGGCTGGTGAGATTCTGCTGCGCTTGAACGAACCGGCGAACGCGACCAATTGGTACCGACTTGCGTTGTCGATGAGCCCGCGCGAAGAGAGGGCGCTCGCCGGTCTGCAGCATGCCGCGCAGGGGCTGCAAGGATCCGGCCCTGCTGCCGGCAGGCCAGACGTCGCCATGGCGGGGCCTTCCGCAGCCGAACCAGGCACGGATACCAAACCAAACGCCGGCACCGACACCGGGCAGGGCACGCCATTTTCACCCAGCCTGGTCGACCAGGCCGGCGCGGCGCGCACCGCCGAGCCCCTCCGTCGCTCGATTGCGCTGCGCGATATTCATCAGGAAATTGGACTGGAGTTTCAGTACTTCAATGGTCAGACACAATTCAAGTATCTGGTTGAAGCGATGGGGGGTGGCGTCGGAGTTCTTGACTACGATGCCGATGGCTGGCCCGACCTGTTCTTTCCGCAAGGCTGCTCGCTGCCCGTTGACCCCGCCGATCGAACCCATCCCAACCGGCTGTTCCGCAACGTCGACGGGCAACGGTCCGAAGACGTTTCGGATCTCGCTGGGATCCAGCATTTCGCCTACGGACAAGGATGTGTCGCTGCGGACTTCGACAATGACGGCTTTGTCGACTTCATCGTGGCGAACTTTGGCCGCAACGCGGCGTTTCACAACAACGGCGACGGGACCTTTACCGAGGTCACCGAACGTGTGGGCTTCAGGCAGGAGAAGATGAGCTCGAGTCTGGCCGTGCTGGACATTGACCGCGACGGCGACTTGGATCTTTACGTCGTCAATTATGTTGATTCGTTGAAAATCTGCCACGATGCGCAGGGAAACTACAGCACCTGCCGCCCCGAAAGTTTTGGTGGCGAGCAAGACGAACTCTATCGAAATCGCGGTGACGGCGTACTGGAGGATGTGACAGATACGGCCGGGGTCGCGGTCCCTGACGGCAAGGGGCTGGGGGTTGTTACCGCCGATCTGAACGGTGACGGCTGGCCGGACATCTACGTTGCCAACGACACGACGCCGAACTTCCTGTTTCAACATCATGGTCGCCACCAGGAGGGCGACCCGGCGGGGGATATCCGCTTTGTGGAAATGGGACTCGCTTCCGGTGCGGCGATGAGCGGCGAAGGCCGTGCAGAAGCTGGGATGGGCGTCGCGTGTGCCGACCTCAACGGCGATTCCCACTTGGACTTGTTCGTGACCAACTACTACAACGAATCAAACACGGCCTACTTCAATTACGGGGATGCATTCTTTGAAGATGTTTCTCGCGAGCGAGGTTTGGCGGCGCCGAGCTTGCCGCTGGTCGGGTTTGGCACGCAGGCGGTCGACTTGGATCTCGATGGCTGGCTGGACTTGTTCGTCGCCAACGGGCACATCGATGATTTTGGTGACGCGGCACAAGCATGGAAGATGCCTCCGCAACTGTTTTACAATCTGGCGAGTGGCCGCTTCGTCGAGATCTCCACCGAGGCCGGGAAATATTTCGATAATGAGTTTCTCGGGCGCGGCGTGGCACGCCTCGATTGGAATCGAGACGGCCGCCCCGATTTGGTCGTTGTGCACCAAGACCAGGCCGCCGCCGTATTGCAAAACGAAACTGGCAACGTCGGAAATTTTGTGGTGCTCGAATTGCACGGCGTGCATTCCAACCGCGATGCGATCGGGGCCAAGATTCGGATATCCGCCGGCGGCAGGACCCACTTTGTGGAAGTCTGCGGTGGCGATGGTTTTTATGCGAGCAATGAGCGACGGCAGATTATCGGCCTGGGCCAGGCGTCACAACTCGATCGACTGGCCATCACGTGGCCGAGCGGGCAGGCGGACGAGTGGCAGGAACTGGCGGTCAACTCGGAATTCGTCGTGATCGAAGGTCACGCCCCGCGCAAACGCTCGCCGCGTCGACCGTAGGGGGGATGGTCGACATCGCTTGCTCCGCCCCGCAATCGTGTCTTGAAGTTGCGCTTTTTGCGACGGGTTCTGCGCGCGTCTCCTGACCCCTCCTGGTTGTGCGCAGGTCCTGGTTGTGCGCAGGTCCTGGTTGTGCGTGGGTCTCCTGACCTGGTTGTGCGTGGGTCTCCTGACCCCGCACTGGTTGTGCACGGGTCTCCTGACCCCGCACTGGTTGACCCCGCACGCGCCGGTCCTGGTTGTGCGTGGGTCTCCAGACCCCGCACGCGTCGGACCGAAGGTCTCACCAAAGCAGCGATCCTCGCCGACACGTTTTGAAGTTGCGCGTTTGGCGACATTGAAACCCGAAACGTAAATGATGGATGCGGTTGTGATGATTTTGATGGCTCGCAGCTCATCCCTCGCTCATGCGTCGGGTTACAATTTCTGCCCCGTTTTCAGCAGCCAGCGTCGGTCGAAAACCTGGTTAGCGCAACGTCAAAACAATCGTGCGGGCGCCTGCCTGCTACGGCGTCTCGGGGGGCGGGCCAGCCAACTGCTGGGCACGGGCCTCGTGTTGCTGGGCGAGTTCGGTTTGGCCTGACTGGCGATAGAGTTCAGCCAGCAACGCCTGGAAATTGGACTTATCGGGCCGGATCATGGCGGCGCGCTGCGCCGCCTCGAGGGCGGCTTCCAGGTCACCCGCCCTCATTCGACAAACACCCAATAGAAACCAGTCGCCCGCTTGTCGACGAAGTTTCACGAGCTGTTCGAGCGGTTGAATCGCCAACTGAGTCTGTTGCAGACTGAGATACGCGTTGCTCAGCGAAAACAATGCCTGCGTCCGGGTGTCGACCGTGAGGTTCGGGGACTGCAATGCGGACTCGGCATGGACAATCGATTGAGGAGGATTTTCTCGCTGGTAGATCTTCGCCAAGGCGGCGGCCACCACCGGGTCTTTCAATCCCCGCCGGGTCACATCCTCCAGCATGTCACGCGCTCGCACGCGGTACGCTTCGGAGACCTGCGGCTCGCGGGTAACAATCGACGCATCCAGATATCCCAGTCCCAGGCAGCGATCCTGCTCGAGCTTGGGGAGATGTGAGATATCGCCGAGCGGAATTAGTTCGCCGGCGCTGGGCGATTTGCCATCCGCGACCGTGTCGGCATGAATCCCAATCCGATGGTGGGTCGCCGGCACGTGCACGATATCGGTCGAGCTGGGCGGCATGTGGCAGGCCAGGCAGTTGTCTTCGGGAGACTCGGCGAGCCGCGTGGTTTCTGGCAGCGAACAGGGCTGTTCGAGATGGCAGGTGATACACTTCTCGCGATAGAAGTCGATTCGCTCCTCCGCGGCTGGCGTGCTGTGCGGATCATGGCAGGTGGTGCAGGTCAGCGTTTCGGTGCCGCGATAGCAACTGCTTAAATGCAACTGCTCGACGTGGCCAACGACTTTCATCGAAGCGTCGGGAACCTGCAGACCGTAATAGACACGGTAATCTTCCAGCCAGTGCCCGGGTCGAAAGTCACGTAGGTGGCGACCACGAACATCCGTTTCGGCCGCACTGTCCAAGTGGCATTGTGCGCAAATTGCTTCACTTTGGCTTCTGGCCAGGTGCCGGGGATTTACGATTGTCAGATCGTGGCCCGCTGCGGACCGTGCGTCAGCGGCAACTTCCTGTTTTGCCACGTGCAGCGATCCCGGACCGTGGCAGCGTTCGCAGTCAATGGAATTGGTATGGATCTGGATACGGCCACGATTTCCATCGATCGGTTCGCTGCGTCCCGTGTGACAGAACAGGCAATCTGCATAGACCGGTCGGGCGAACCCGGTGTTGTAGTTCTCAAACCCAGGCGAAAGGGCCCAGTCCTGCAACGACGCGTACCAGGTGACCGGGGATTCCGCCAAAAAACCGTCGCCGGCATCGACGAGGTACGTCAGCGCATGGGCACCCGAGCCAACCACGTATCGGCAGGCATAATCCGCCAATTCCAGTTGCTGATTGTCCCCGAAGCGAAGCACTTCGCGATGGCGATATTGATCGTCTTGCCGATAGAGTTCATAACTTCGCCTCGAAACCGGATCATTCAACTGGTGATCCGGTGGCTCTTGTCCCGGGTCAACCTCGCGCAACGACCGGCTGTGAACGGTATGCAGGTACGACTGATGTTGGTCGATGTGGCATTCTGCGCAGGCATCGTTACCGACATATTCGGCGGCGGTGTCGGTGTTTTGAAACTGACCGGCGCGGATCGGTGGAATTTCCGTCACACCAGGCTCGGCTTGCGGTTCTGAGGGTTTCGGCGCGCGTGGTTCTGGCGGCGTTGCTGGACCGCCCGCGGCTAAATCGGCATCCGGCGGAAGGCCCGCGACCGGAAGGTTGGATTTTCCGTCGGCGGGTTCTTCCGGTCGCCGGTTCGTGGCCAACCAGATGGCGGCAGCGCCGAATGTCAGGATGATGACGACTCCAACGATTCGCTTCGAGGCAACTTTATCAACCATCGTTTCAAGCTCACGGAAATTGGCAGCGATGCAAGCGGAGCAATTCTAAACGTAGCCAATCACTTCGCCACACAAAGAATTTTGGAAACCTACGCAACACTGAACTGCGGAATCGAAAATCAATGAAATTCGCGACAGAAAGGACCGAAACAGTAAGAATCGTCGCAGGGTCATGCCGTACGCCGTCCCGCATACCCCCATTCAAAGGGAAATGCTGTGCTGTTGGCATGGTGCCGTTTGGATTGCGGCCCGTTGAACGCATCGAAAATGCCCGATTGTTTTCTTGACAAAGAACGGAGTGACGTTTGTAATAGTCGCTGGTGCAGTTCTTTTGGGCAAGCAAATCGATTGGGCAAGCAAATCGATTGGGCAAGCAAATCGATTGGGCAAGCAATTCTCTCTTGGATCAACATTGTCGCATTCGGGCATCGCTCATCCCGTGTTCTTATTTCCCTCTCACGAACGTTGGAGTTGTCTCATGATTCATCGTACGAATGCAAGGCGAAGGGCAGGCTTTACACTTGTCGAGTTGCTGGTCGTCATCGCTATTATCGGGATCCTTGTGGCGTTGCTGCTGCCGGCGGTCCAAGCGGCTCGCGAAGCTGCCCGACGTATGTCGTGCGGTAACAACCTCCATCAGATCGGAATTGCGCTGCACAACTATCACGACACCTACAAGTCGTTCCCGCCGGCGGCGATTTGGAAAAAAGAGAAGAACGGGCCGGGAAGCGCGTTTGCCGGCGGCAGTCAGCGGAACTTCACCTGGGTCGCGCTGATCCTGCCCTTTATGGAACAGGCGCCACTGCACGATTCGATTAACTTTAACCTGCCCCTTTTGCCGCAGCTGGGAAGTGATGGCCAGCCGATCGTTGCCACGACCCTTCCCGCAATGTTGTGCCCATCGGCCACGACGTTCAACAACGCCAATCCTCATGGGTTGGGCCACACGAACTATGCGGGCGCAGAAGGTTACGACTGGTGGGATCGCTTGAATCACCCCTTGAGCGGTGTTTTCGACCTCAATACGGGGGTTAAGCTTAGCGACATCAAGGACGGCACCTCGAATACCCTGGCCGTCGTGGAATGCAGTACCCAGGGCTTCCAGCCGAAACCAGGTGCCGCGAGCCACCAGCACGTCGGTGACGGTATTCCTCGCACCGGTGGCGGTGGCAATGCCGTGTTTCGATGTGCACTCCTGGCCTGTAACACGAATAATGACGTGCATTCAAACCGTGTGCTCCCCAACCCCGCCGGTGGTGTTTCCGGTTTTTGGTGGAAGGGTGCCCCGTACGCCATGCAGCCGACGTTTCTGCACTGCTTTGGCATCAACAACAACTGGCCAGGGGCCAGCAGCCGTCATCCTGGTGGTGCCCAAGCCGCCTTTGCGGATGCTTCGGTTCGTTTTCTCAACGAAACAATCGATTACCCTGGTGAAGCAGTAACCGGTTACGGACAGGGCTCGGGTGTGTGGGGTGCCATCAACACTTTCATCGGTGGCGAGACGGTCGAAGCACCCTAAGTGATGTTGTGGGCAACGTAACACCCACGCGAGCCAAGTATCAGCCGAACGATGATCGCTACCGCGGCGCGTGCTAGTGCGTGGAATCGCGTCTGGCGACGGTAGCGACCGAAATGTTGAACACCATTTTCACCGGCAATGCACTGCCGGCTGAAATGAAAATTGGCTGAATTAAACGACTACGCCCGGCACACCGTTACGTGCCGGGCGTAGTTTTTTGGTATCCAGCATTTGCTGAGCGCGATCTGCTATTTGGCGTCAGGAGCGGCGGTGCCTTCGCCCGGCTTCTCCGAAACCTTTCCGGTCATTGCTGCCATGTCGGCGTCCATCTTGGCGTTAAATTCGGCTCGCTCTGCCTCGGTGGTCGTCGCGTCCATTCCGTTGCTGCAGCCAAGCGCAAACAGAGCCAGGCCAGCGCAGAAAAACAGTGCTTTCAGACTACTCATTCTTGGTTCCTCCTCGAAAGTCGATTAATACGTCGCGAAAAACGCAAGTTCGCAATTACACCACAAGAGATCCCTTTTGGCCACCGTTGATTCCCATCGATTTGATCATATCATGACCCAGGCGACTTTTCAGATTCGCTCTGGGTGATGCTCAATCCGAGCCTTGCCTGACACGCCTTTCGAAATGCAGGGACAACAGTGTTTCAAGCCAAAACGACGCGTCGGTTCCTTGCCGCGGAGTTGATCGTTGCTGCCGTCGTTCTGTTGAATCTGTGCGGATGTCGAAACGCGGATTCTGATGGCAATCGTGTGCCGGCAGCGCAAACGCCGATCGAACTGTCCAATCTTGTCGAGATCACAGGCGAGGTTGGTCTGGAATTCGTCCATGAGGTCGGCAGGATCGGTGATTACTCGATGCCCCAAATCATGGGGTCGGGTGCGGCGTTGTTCGATTTCGATAACGACGATGACCTCGACATCCTGTTGATCAATGGCGGTTCGGCGGACCGTGTGCCGCGTCAGCCACAACAGGATCGCGTGACCAGTCGCTTGTTTCGCCAGGAGCCCGACGGCACGTTCGTGGATGTAACTCAGACGTCGCAACTGCTAAACGATGGCTACGGCATGGGAGCCGCCATCGGCGACATGGATAACGACGGCGATCTGGATGTTTACCTCACCAACTACGGCCAGGATCGTCTTTTCCAGAACAACGGCAACGGAACCTTCACGGACATCACCGAGTCGGCGGGCATAGCCAACCCGCGCTGGGGCACCGCCGCTTGTTTCTTCGATCACGACCAGGACGGCTGGCTGGACCTGCTGGTGGTCAATTATCTCGACTATTTTCCCGGTAGTATCTGCGAAGACGGCAGCGGAAGGCGCGATTATTGCGGGCCAGAATCCTTTGCGGGGTCGGTGGACAACCTGTACCGAAACAGGACGCACGAGACGGCGTCGCGCAAGGTTGCGTTCGAAGACATCACGGTGACGTCCGGCATCGCGGCTCTCGCTGGCCGTGGGTTGGGGGCGCTCTGTCGCGATCTGGATGACGATGGCCGCCCCGATATCTATGTCGCCAACGACATGGAACCGAATCGGCTTTGGATCCAGCAAGAAGATGGGACGTACCGTGATCAAGCGATGTTGCGAGGTGTCGCGGTCAACCGGCTGGGCCGGCCTGAAGCCAGCATGGGGCTCGCCCACGGCGATCTCGATGGGGACGATTGGCCAGACATCTTCGTCACGCACCTGCGAGGTGAAACCAATACACTCTATCGGACCGAACAGCCAGGGCGTTTCATGGATACGACATCGTCATCCGGCCTGGGGCCTGCCAGCCTGCAACGTACCGGCTTCGGAGTCGCCGCCGTCGACCTGGAACATGATGGTGACCTGGATGTGGTCATCGTCAACGGTGGCGTCAAACGCGAGCCATCGCCGGAATCAGCAGACGATGCAACCAACGCCAGCCAGTCGCACTGGTCGGAATATGCCGAGCGAAACCAGGTCTTCTTGAATTCTGGTCGCGGAACGTTGGTCGAACTGCAACCGGCCACAGGTGCCGCGCCCGCGACGGCCGATTTTCTGCATCACCGTGAAGTCTCGCGAGGCTTGGCGTGCGGTGACATCGATAACGACGGCGACATCGATCTGCTGGTGACCAACGCCGGCGGCCCGGCGCGGTTGTTTCGCAACGATATCGCCAAGCAGGGGAACTGGTTGACGCTCCGAGCGATCGACCCCAACCTGAAACGCGACAGCATCGGTGCGCAAGTGCGGGTGCAAGCGGGAGCGCGTCGAGTTCAACGCGAGGTCAACCCGTCTTCCAGCTACCTCTGCAGCCACGATTTGCGACTCCACTTCGGACTCGGCGATGCGCCGCGCTACGATCAGATTACGGTCCGCTGGCCCGGGCCGGATGCGCGCGTCGAACAATTCCCCGGTGGAGAATCCAACCGCACGTTGGTACTCGTACGAGGCACCGGTCGTGCGGGCGAGCCGGCGATCGCGCAGCCGGAAGCCGACGAGGTCGTGTCGCCGCCAGCCCGGCCTGCCAGCCCCGTGGGCGCAGGACATGCATCACAACCCGACGGTCAACCAGAATGAAACGTCTGCTTTATCTACGTGGCGCGTTGGCCGGACTGTTCCTGATCAGTGCGTTGGTTATTGCCGGCTGTTCGAGTCGATCGCGTCCCGACGCCAGCTCACTGCCACTGCCGGACCTGGACGAGGTCCATCCCAAGCTGGCGGTCACATTGCAGACGCTGGCTGACGAGCTGCGTGGGAATCCATCCTCGGCAGAGTCATGGGGTGAACTCGGCATGGTCTTGATGGCACACGGCTGGACCACGGAAGCGAGCGAGGCTTTCGAGGGTGCTACGCAGCGGGCTCCGGACGAAATGAAGTGGCTCTACCTGCGGGCCATGTTGCTCGAAGCGCAGGACCTTCACCGAGCCGAACGGACCTACGCGGAGGCCGCGACCGTCGAGCCCAACGATGCCCCAGTCCGGGTTCGCTGGGCACATGTCCTGATACGGCTCGATCGGTTACCTGCGGCAGAGGAACAGTTGCGGGTGGCGGCACAGTTGGCCCCCGACAGTCCGCATCCGCTGTTGGCTCTGGGGCGAGCGGCCATCGATCGGCAAGACTATGCTGCCGCCAAGCAACTTTTTCAGCAGGCAACGGAAGTCGCACCGTACTGCCGCGAAGCACGCGAACAATTAGCACGCGCGAACTTCTTGCTTGGCGATCAACCGCGGGCGGAGCGTGATCAGTTACTGGCCGGCAGCCTGCCCCCCGTTTTCCCCGGACTCGCCGACCCGGTGCTACAAGAGGTCAATCGCCGCGAACTGGTGGCGCGGCAGTCGGCCGAGCGGGCGGACCAGCTTGCCGCGGCCGGGGATGCCGCCGCGGCCGCGGCGGCCTTCGAAAAGCTCATCCAGGATCGGCCGGACCTGTCGCGCCCGCGGCTCAACCTGGCCGCATTGCTGGCGATGCAGGGCGATCTGTCGACGGCCGCGGCAATGTACCGTGAGATCATCGAGCTGTTTCCCAACGAAGCGTTGGCCTATCAAGGCCTGGCGGGTGTCTTGGCAAGGACGGGCAATGTCCCTGACGCGATCGCCGCCTATCAGCAGTGTGTTCTGCTGAAGCCGGATTTTGCCCAAGCCCATCATGCGCTCGGCGTACTGTGGGAGCAGCAAGGAGA
>JAUIHJ010000273.1 GCA_030432015.1 bacterium | reverse complement strand
GAAATTAAACTCATGCACCGCGAGCGGGCGACTGCGCGCGATCCTCCCAAACACAGCCGGGTGCCGCACTTGCCCCGCCGGGACGTCGAGTGCCCGCAGCTCCGATTCAAACTTAACGGGATCGTCGACGTAAGGGAGCAAGTCGGTAATCGGAATCAACTGACAATTATCGAGCAACCCGCCAACGAAACTGGCGTAACTGTCGCGGCGCTGCTCACCATCGGTGATGACATCGACGCCAGCGCGTTGCTGCGACTGGACACACAGGCGGACCGCATCATCCGCCGTTTCCTGAAACGCGCTTTCTGCGAGTTGTCCGGAAACGTGAGCATGAATCGCTTCGAGCATCCACCGCGGACGTGGCCAACTGCCGATTCCCATCACGGCCAGTGGCGGCAAGGCGGGTGCGGGCACCGGCTGTGGCAATGGTGACTCCGTCGTTGGCGCGACCGGCGTCGGTTGATCGATCGGACGGCTTGGGTCCGCCGTTTGCCCCGCTTTGCGGACCATGAAGCGCCAGACGGCGTCGGCATGCACGACCGAGAGCAGCCCGTTCTTGGTCATTCGGCACCATGCCGGCAGGTCGTCGGCAACAGTCGGTTCGGTTGACCGGATCTCCAACAACCCTCCGGGCGGCAACGGGTCGATGTGCCGGCGAATCAACAGCAGCAACCCGTTGCCGCAATCCAGTGGGCCGCCATCGAATGTCACATCAGGCGTTTCCTGGTGCTGCGAGACATAGTCCATGGCCATGATTCCACGTGGTTAAAAAGAAACGCACGGCGCGCCGTCGGAAAGGAACTCCACGAGTTTGGCGCCGCCAACGACGGCGACACCGGCAACAAGCGATTGGTCATCGAGCTTCCTTTTCTTGAAGCAAGGCGAACACGCATAGATTTTGCCGCCTCCCGCCGCGAAATTGGCCATCAACTCGCCCAGGGGCGCAAAACCCTCTTCGTGCACGTCATCGGTGTAGCCTTGTTGTGTAAGCCGAACGCCTTCATTGGTCAAAAAGACGATGGTCTCCTTGTCAGAACCGAGCGCAGCGTTGGCGATCACAAACGCGACGGTCGCTTTGTCCGTGTTGTCTTTTGCAAAGCTTAGGGACACGCAGAACTTTCCGGCCATAACTATTCCTTTCGTTGAATCCAATAATGAGGATGACGTTGAGCCAACAGCGCGTGGCCCGTCATGCGGGACCAGGCCGGAATGTCTTCCACCGCACCTTGGTCGCGCGCCGTTAGTTTGAGTCGCGCACCCGGCGGCAATGCGTTCATGCGGGTTCGCAGGGCAAGTACCAAATCGCCGCAGGCCATCTCGCCTGCATCCCACACATCAGCCACCTGGCCGATCACCGCCAACTCGTCCGACGGTTCGGTGATTGTCTCCGACGCGCAGTGCGGATCCACCCCGTGTGACATTTCCGCCGCCGACCAGAGGCATTGCGGCAGCGAATCGCCCGCGAATCCTTCCCGTTCATTCTCGCGCCGCCACACCTCGCCGTAACAGTCGCGATGCCGAAAATGGTCACGCAAGTGATCACGCAGTTGACGCCTGGGCCGGCCCATCCCGCGTGCCAGACAGCTCACGCATTGTGGCTGGTGGCCCAAGCCCATCGCAATCGAAAACAGGATCTCGTGGCCACACGTGTCGGCATTGCAAACGCTACAACCCCGCGAGCGCGCAGCGTCGACCTTCGCTTGCAACTGCGCGCTGCTCGGGTCGTCCGTCGCATTCATCGTCTTGGCCTGACTAGTTGTCGGGGGTCAGAATCTCTCCGTCCGCCGGCGTCTCCGCGGCCGACCATGCCGGGTCCGAGACCGCCTCGGTCGCCGAACGGACCGAGCCGTCCGCCAGCGCCATGTGAATGACACCCACAGAAAAACTCTGGGACTTAAGCGGATGGGCATTGGTCGGTTTCACTCCGAACTCCGGCTTGAGCATGCATCGGCAGAGCCACGGCGCGGAACCGGTCCACGCGGTCGGAACCGGGCCACCGCGATTCACAAATCCGCTACGGGCCCAGTAACCGTTGGCATATAAATGCGTCGCGGGCATCGTCACGGAATAATCGTAAGGCCGGGTCGGCGGATATACGCCGTAGCCCCACAGGTTGGCACCCTTGATCGGTGTTCCGGCCGGGCGTGACGACACCGCGTACTTCTCATTGAACAGGATCGTGTGCGACAAACCATCCTGAATCTCGGCGAAATTCGCGCCGTCGTCTCCGAAGACCTGCCAGTTCGCCGAATAGCTGCTTAAGCCCCACGTCGAGTTACTTGCGCTAGCCCAACCTGGCACATCGCTTGTCAAGGTATAGGTGCCACTGCCGTAGGACACATCCGCCGGTGCCCGCAACGTCGGCACGGTACTTGAACGCGAAGCATCGGGACCTAGATCATGCAGCGCTGTCTGTTCGATCCAAGGCAACATGTGGAAGAACACGGTGCCGAGCGGAGGGTTATCGGTCCTCGCAGGATTGCTGCCATACATCGGCGGCGTGATCTTGTTCGCATCGTGAATCCCATGAATCGCCAATCCCAATTGCCTTAAGTTATTTTTGGACTGCGTACGGCGAGCAGCATCGCGAGCCATCTGCACCGCTGGCAGCAGCAACGCAACCAGAACACCGATGACGGCGATGACGACAAGCAGTTCGATCAGCGTGAATCCGCCACGTACTTTTCGTCGAAGAAACATGGAATTCTCCTCGTGTCATGCTAGGGAAGAAGTAACTACGTTTGCGTTACAGCAGAGTGGGCTACGACATCGGGTCGCGGGCGATGACGAGGCGATTTTCCTTCGTCACCATTTCATAAGTCACTCGAAGTTGTTCCGGCGGCCGATCGCCGGATTTCAGGGTCAGGTCCACAGCACAGCGCGGCGTGCCATTGGTCTCCAAATACGTGGAGTGAACCGTATACTCGACAAGTTCTACCGAGCGATTCCAATCTTCATCGAAGAATTCAATAGCCGGCGGACCAGCCAAGAGCGACGCGGGCTCTTCGCCTTGCATCCACTTATCGAGTGACATTTCTACTGACCGCTGCGCATCGTCCAGCAGCTTCTGCTGGGCGCCACCATCGCCGCAGCCACCGCCGACGAAGGTTAACCCAGGCAATACCAAGAATGGCAGCCAGGCCGCACATTTCCTTGACCAATGCATCATTTGATCGCTCCACAAGACGGAGGATTCCATCGGAAGGCAATAGTCGGATCACAGGGGTGAAGTCGGCCTATGGCCTGCCGAACCGGCAAACGCATCCACTCGCAAACGCACATAGGGGAGCTTAGAAATTGCGAAATGGACCAGCGAGCACGTCGCTATTGGCGATTCATGCGTCACGTGAAGCCGGCGCCGAAACAGGTGGGATCGCCGGCGCGCAGCATGGCAGGTTGGGCGGGAGCAAACATGGCAGTTCCACGGAATGAGTGGCCCAAGTTTAGGTGCCTTGCAACCAAGTGTCAATCGGCAGGTAATACCCGAAGCCCCGCACATGCTTCGCTGGCGACGCGCAGCGTCGCAGGTGCAGGCGGCACACGGACTCGGGTCCGAGACCGGGGTTGGCGGTGGCTTCGCCCGCCCCCACGGCGGAGCGGATTCAGACGTTGGGTGAACCGACGCCCCTCCGGCAAATCAACGCCGCCGTCAGTTCGCCAGCGCCGGATACGCGGCGAGCACGCGAGCTGGAAACGAATTGGAGCCGCCATCATTTTCCAGGATTGGTCCAGCCGTCGTGCGACCGTTCTTGATCGCGTCGGCAAGCCGTCCGACCAATTCCTCAACCACCTCTGGGTGTTGATCCTGGACGTTGGTGCGTTCAGCGGGATCGGCCTGGAGATCGAACAGTTGCACCGGGGGCAAGGCGCGATTCTTCAACGCCGCATTGGGCCGGGGCGCTGACCAGCCGCCCGAACCGGGGCAAAGGCAAAGCTTCCAGTTGCCCTGCCGCACCGCGAACGACCCGTTAATCGAATGGTGGATCGTTATGCCTCGGGCATCCTGCGCGTTCCCCCGCAAGGTTGGCAGGAAGGAAAACGAATCTTCCGCGGTGTTGGGCTGGCCAACAAGTTCCGCAACCGTGGCGAACAGGTCGGTGGTGCAGAGCGTACGATCGGACAGGCTCGCCGGGGCAACATGACCTGGCCAGCGAACGATAAACGGCACGCGGTGCCCGCCTTCATAGATATCCGCTTTGTGTCCGCGTAAATCACCATTGGGCTTGTGCCCGTGTCGGATCAAGTCGGGAATCTTGGCGGCGGGCGAGCACCCATTGTCGGCTGTAAAAATTACCAACGTATCATTGGTCAAGTTGTGGCGGTCAAGCGCCGCGAGAACTTCTCCTACGACCCAATCGGTCTCCATGAGAAAATCGCCGTAGCTGCCAAATCCCGATTTGCCTTGCCACCGGGGCGATGGGACGATGGGCGTATGTGGGCTGGTCAGCGGGAGATAGAGAAAGAACGGCTGATGCTCCTCGGCCCGAGCACGCTCGTCAATGTAACGGACCGAATGCTGAGCCCATTGAGCCAGGCAGTCAACCGCCTCAAAGTCGACGGACGCCGCGCCTGGCCGGTGAAACGCCTTGGTTACCGTCGCTGGCGTGACCGCCTTATCGTTCTTGATATAGACGTACGGCGCCATATCCAACGATGCCTGAATCCCAAAGAAGTAATCAAATCCATTCGCATTCGGCGTCACGGCGGGCGCCGCGTAGTCAATATCCCACCCCTGCTCTTTGGCGCCACGTTTCCCTGGCAGCGGCGCATCCAGGAACTTCCAGCCGATCCCCAGATGCCACTTGCCGATGCAGGCAGTGTGGTAGCCCTGTTGCTTGAGTAATGACGCAACGGTTGGCCGCGACGCCGGAATCAACGGCACATCGTGCGGGTCAAAGAATACCGAACTCTTCAAACGCGAACGCCAGTTATAGCGCCCCGTCAATATGCCATAGCGCGTCGGCGTGCAAACCGACGACGAGGTATGCGCGTCACTGAATCGCATCCCCTCACGTGCCAGGCGATCACAATGCGGCGTCGGGGCCTTTCCCCCTGCATGGGACAGGTCGCCGTAACCCAGATCATCCGCCAGAATGTAAACGATGTTGGGACGTTCTTCGCGCTGCGCCAGAGCGGCCTGAGGCGAATACGTCGCGGCGGCAACAACCGCCAGCCAACACGTCGTGATCGCGACGCGCTCCCATAACAGCCTACGTGTTGCTGCGTGCCGCAAATGCCCATGGAACGCTAACGTGCTGGCTGACATGCGATGCCTCGTGCAATGAAGTAAATCGAGTCGAAGGTAAATCTACAGGTGGTCAGTATCCACACGGAACGAATCGAGGTCAATCGAGACGGGATGCCGGACCGGGAAACGTCACGCTTAGCAGCTGGTCAAACTCAACGCGCATCTCGGCGTTGTCCCGATCGGGGCAACTCTGTATTTCAAGCGGAATGGTTTGCATGCCGACACGTCAGCGCGGCGAATATCGAGGTTCCCTCGCTGATGCTGCCGCCTTTCACGGACGAGTTGTTGCATGGCAATGGGTCGAACCACGACACTCCCGTCCGGTGGCGATGATTGCTGCAAGCCGCGAAACCGATTAGGATATGGAGCGGAGCGAGCCAATTCTTACCGGTGATATGATTGATGAAACCGAGCCTGCACACGGTGGTCTGGGCATGCCTTATCGTCAGTGTGGCGGAGCCAGTCCGCGCACAGCCGGACGCCCTTGAGGCGCCTGCCGCGACGGCGACCACGACCGCTGAATCCTCGACCGCTGGCGACGAGTATTTTGAAAAGCACATTCGGCCGATCCTCAGCCAGAAGTGCTATTCATGCCACTCCTCGCGAGCCAACAAGCGCGAGGGCGGATTGGTCTTAGACAGTCGTGCGGGATGGCGTGCCGGCGGAGATCGTGGTGCTGCCCTGGCACCAGGGATGCCTGACGAGAGCCTCTTGATCCAGGCGATTCGTTATACCGACGAGAACCTGCAGATGCCGCCCGACGAACCGCTCGCCCCTGGCGTGATTCGCGACTTCGAGCGGTGGGTTCGCATGGGTGCGCCCGACACGCGTCTAGAGGCGATCGATCATGAAGCCGGTATGAATGTCCCCTCGGACCCGGTCGCCGGGCGGGCGCACTGGGCCTTTCGCCCGCTGCATCGGCCGCCACTTCCGCAAGTCCAGGCTGCAGGCTGGCCCAAGACTGCCAGCGACACCTTTGTGCTCGCGCGACTTGAAGCGGACGACCTGCGACCCGCCCCTGACGCAGATCGCCGGACCCTGCTGCGGCGAACCTATTTTCTGTTAATTGGTTTGCCGCCAAATGCGCAGCAGGTCGCGGCATTCCTGCGCGACAACCGAGAAGATGCATTTGAGCGGCTGGTGGATCAATTGCTCGACTCGTCGCATTTCGGCGAACGCTGGGGCCGACATTGGCTCGACCTGGCACGTTATGCCGACTCCAACGGGCTCGACGAGAACTTCCTTTTCCGCGAGGCGTGGCGGTATCGCAACTGGGTCATCGACGCTTTCAACGCAGACCTGCCGTTCGACGCATTCCTGTTGCAGCAACTTGCTGGCGACCTGCTTCCATATGAATCGATCGAACAGCGTGATCGCCAGCGCACCGCGGCCGGCTTCCTGGTGATTGGCCCCAAAGTGCTGCTGGGTAACAATCCTCAGGAGCGAGTGATGGACGTCGCCGACGAGCAGCTCGACACGATCGGTAAGGCCATCCTCGGCCAGACGCTCGGCTGCGCTCGCTGCCACGATCACAAATTCGATCCGATCCCCACCGCAGACTATTACGCGCTGGCCGGGATCATGACGTCGACCCATGTGATGCAACAGCGGTACATGCTCGGCCAACAGCGCGTCATGGAACGCCTGGTCGGCCTGGGGCCGGACGGAAACACGGCCAACGCCGCCTACGAGAAATACTGGCGCGAAAGTAAAACGCTGCAAGCGCGGGCCAAGCAAGGCCAGGCAGCACTCGACCTGCTGGAAAACGGCAAAGAAGAGGAACTCGGCGCATTCGCCAAGAAGCAGGCTGAGGCCGTAGCCGAGGCGTCCTTGGACGTCGATCGGCCCCGTGAAGAGCGGATCGCCATGCAGCAAAAGCACCTGGCAACTCTGGTCGCCGCCGCGACGCCACCCAGCATTCCCCCCCGCGCGATGATCCCGAGTGATGTTGAACAGCCGGGCGATGAGGCGATCCGGCTGGCCGGTCAATTCAACCGACCAGGAAAGAAAGTGCCGCGCGGGTTTCTGCGCGTGGTCAGCGATGCCCCGGCCGAGATCCCCAAGACGCAAAGTGGTCGGCAGGAACTCGCCCATTGGTTAACCGACGTCGAGCACGGTGCGGGCAGTCTCGCGGCGCGCGTGCTGGCCAATCGGGTCTGGCATCACTTGATGGGCCGTGGCATCGTGCGCACCGTCGACAACTTGGGCCGGACAGGCGAAGCACCCAGCCATCCCGAACTGCTTGACGCTTTGGCCTCCCGTTTGATTGAATCCGACTGGTCGGTCAAGGCACTCATCCGCGAGATTGTTTTAAGCCGATCGTTTGCGATGAGCAGCCGGCACGACGAGCAAGCCCACGCCGTGGATCCAGAGAACAGACTGCTGTGGCGTGCTCACCGGCGGCGGTTGGGACCTGAGGCGTTCCGTGACGCGATGCTGGCGGCAGCCGGGACGCTCGACCCGAAGCCGCTCGATTCAACAGTGTCGTACCTGGGTGACCAGGCCACCGCGGTCGGTGCGAACAAGAACCGCCGGCGGACTGACTTTCCATGCCGCAGTGTTTATCTGCCGGTCATTCGGAACGACTTACCCGAGGTCTTTGACGTCTTCGACTTCGCCGATCCCCATGCCACAACCGGGCTGCGGCCGGAGACGATCGTTGCCACGCAGGGATTGTTTGTCCTTAACGACACGTCCGTCATGGACGCTGCACGGGCGACCGCCCGCACCCTGCTTGAGACCAGTTGTCTCGACGAAACTGGAGCCACACAGCCCGCGTCCGTGCGTGTCGAACGGATGTTTGAACGCATTCTCCACACGCGTCCCACGAATGACGAACGTGAGGCATTGCTGACGTTCATTCGCCAGACGGAAGATCGCTTGACGGCCGAGGGTGCCGAAGAGCCAACGGTGCAAGCCTGGACCGTCGCGTGTCACGCGTTGTTCGCTTCGAGCCGATTTCAGATCCTCGATTGAAAGCAGAGCTGTTGATGAGATGCCATCAGTTTTACAAAACGCTGACGCGACGGGACGTGCTCCGCACCAGTGCGGCAGGCTTTGCTCAGGTTGCATTGGCAGGTATGCTCGGCCAGCAGGCCGGCGCTGAAGACACCTTGGCCCCAAACGCCGCTGGCCCGACGCAGTGGGCTCATTTTCCGACACGGGCCAAACGCGTCATCTTTCTATTCATGTGGGGCGGCCCCAGTCACGTCGATCTGTTTGATCCCAAGCCAACGCTCAATGCCGAAGCGGGCAAGCCGCTGGCCGGAAGTTCGGTTGGCAGTGATGCGAAGCAATTGGGCACGCTACTCGGTTCTCCCTTCAAATTTTCCCAGCATGGTGACTCGGGAGTTTGGATGAGCGAGTTGTTTCCGCAGCTCGCGCGACATGCCGATCAAATGTGTGTCATCCGCTCGATGCATACCGAAGGCAATGCCCATGGCGAAGCCCTGCTCCGTCTGCATACCGGGCAAGCGAATCTGGTTCGCCCCAGCGTCGGCGCCTGGGTGAGCTACGGCCTGGGGCGCGAAAACGAAAACCTCCCCGCCTTTATCACCATCTCGCCGCCCCGTGGCCATGGCGGCGTGCAGAATTACGGGAGCGCGTTTCTACCGGCCGCTCATCAGGGCACCGCGATCGGCTCGGCCGAGATCCCGATTGCCGAGTCCGTCGTTTCAAATCTCGGCAATCGTCGGCTCAGCCCTGCCCTGCAGCGCACCCAGTTGGATCTCATCCAATCGCTTAACCGGAGGCACTTGCAAGACGCCACCACGGACAAGCAGATCGAGGGCCTGATCTCCAACTATGAACTTGCGTATCGCATGCAATCCACGATGCCGCAGGTGATGGACCTTGCCTCGGAAACGCAAGCCACAAAGGACCTCTACGGGATTGATGCCAAACCCACCGACAACTTCGGGCGGCAATGCCTGCTGGCGAGGAAATTCGCGGAGAGCGGCGTCCGCTACATACAGGTGTCGACAGACTACACGTGGGACCACCACCAGAAGGTCCAAGAGGGGAGCGTGGCGGAGTCCGCCAAGGTCGATCGTCCCATCGCTGGTCTGCTGGAAGACCTGCGGCGGCGCGGACTGTTGGAAGACACGCTGGTCGTGTGGGGAGCCGAATTCGGTCGCACGCCGATGGTCGAGAATGGCGATGGACGCAACCATCACCCCAAAGCCTTCACCATGTGGATGGCTGGCGGCGGTGTTCAAGGCGGACTGACGCACGGTTCGACGGACGAGTTTGGCTATGCACCGGCGGAAAACCCCGTCCACATGCACGACCTTCACGCGACCATCCTGTACGCCTTGGGTTTGGATCACAAACGATTGACGTATCGCCATGCCGGCCGAGACTTCCGGCTTACGGACGTATACGGGAATGTCGTTCGAGACGTGTTTGCCTGACGGCAACCGGCGTACTCTCGCCATGGCGGACTGCCGTGCCAACTCGGCTGCCAACGAAAGTCACGACAGGAAGGTCCAATCATGAAGCGTTTTCAACACCCGCTGTACATTCTCGTGGCCGCCTTGTGGTTGGGCGAGGTCGTCACCGCAAACGAACAACCGCCACCCAACATTCTGTTTATCTACACCGACGATCATTCGCATCGTACGGTGGGTTGCTATCCGGAGTCCTATCCGTTCGTTCGGACGCCCAACATCGACGCCCTGGCCGAACGAGGTGTACGTTTCAAGCACGCCTATATTGGGACGTGGTGCATGCCTTCGCGGGCCACC
>JAUIHJ010000272.1 GCA_030432015.1 bacterium | reverse complement strand
GCTGCCGACGCAATGGTGGTCGGTGCGACCGGTTCGCGCGTCAATCCACTTCGCACCGTGCATATCATGATCCAGGAAGAACTCGCGACCGATGGCGATGATCCCGCAGGGCTCTGCCGTCCGTTCGATTTGCAGCGGTCGGGAGTGGTCGTCGGCGAGGGGGCCGGTTCGATCGTCATGGAAACGCTGGAGCACGCGCAGGCTCGCGGGGCGACCATTCTGGGCGAGGTGGTCGGTTACGGTTCGTCCACCGTGGCGTCGAAAGACGGTGTCGCCAATGGTGGCCGCGCGATCGAGAACTCGCTTCGACAAGCACTGCGAACGGGTGGGCTTACACCAGCCGACGTCGGGCACGTCAATGCCCATGGGCTGGGGACCCACGCCGGCGACGCAGCAGAGGCCCAAGCGATCAATCGCCTGTTCGGCGGTCAGCCGGTTCCCGTCGTGGCCCCCAAGAGTTACTTCGGTAATTTGGGAGCCGGCAGTGGTATGATCGAGCTGATTGCCAGTTTGACGGCGACGGCACAGGGGACGTTATTCCCGATCTTGAATTACAAGACTCCGGATCCCGACTGCCCGATTCAAGCTGCCCAGGCCGGGGACTCGCCGGGCAACGCCTTTCTCTCCGTGAATGTCTCCCCCCAAGGTCAAGCCTCCGCGATCGCAGTGCAGCGATTTGCTGAGTAACCGATCGCCGCATCGATTTGGCAGGGTCGACCTGACACGCTTGACCGCTGCAACTATCGCACCTTGGTGATTTCGGAAAATCTGGGTCACAGGTTGCGACCTTGCGCGTATTGATCGGTGGAGATCGAGTTCGTGTCGGCCTCCCGGGCCATGCTGCCCGCTTTTCGACCGGGAATCCGAGGAGAGACGCGATGCGCAAGACGACCTCACACCAGTACCTACGTGCCACGAACCGACGTTCCTGCCGCCAACGGAGCAGCCGACGACTCGCCGGACGGCCACCGCAAACTCGGCGGTTACGCCTCGAATCGCTCGAGACCCGCAACCTGTTGACCTCGCTGTTCGTGGCGACCGACGGCGACGACGCGAGCGGCGATGGTTCCATCGTCGCGCCGTTTCAGACGGTCCAACACGCCGTCAATGCGGCCGACCCCGGCGACGTGATCAACCTGCGCGGCGGGACGTATGCCGGCAACATCACGATCTCCGAGCCGGATATCACACTCCGTTCGCACGATGGCGAATGGGCCGTGATTCAATCCCCCATCAACGACCCGAATGATCAGCAGGTCGTCCGGTTTCGCCATACCGCCGATCACGGTCGAATCCAGAATCTCGAGTTGATTGGCGGCTACTATTACGTGATCAAGGCCGATAGCAACTGGGATTGGGGCGTCCCGGACGACCAGCGGAATGGCGTCGAAGGACTGATTATCGAAGACAGTAAATTGCACGGCTCGGGACGCGACGCGATCAAGCTGACCCCCGGCAGCGACGATGCGGTGATTCGCCGCAACGAGATTTACGAAACCGGCTTGCGATACAGCGGCAACGCCGAGGGGATCGATAACGTCAACAGCGATCGCATGATCGTTCAGGACAACTACATTCACGACATTGCAACCAACGGTGTCTATTTCAAGGGCGGATCGATCGACTCGGTCGTCGAGCGTAACCTGATCGTCAACACGGGCTTTAGCGGCGTGGCGGTCGGTTACTACACCGATCACGAGTGGTTTGACCTAAACGTTAATCCAGACCTGTACGAAGCGATCAACGGCGTCGTTCGCAATAACATCATCGTCGACACCCAAGCCGCAGGGATCGGTTTCTACGGGTCACAAGGGGCTCAGGTCTACAACAACACACTGATCAATGTCGGCGAGACGATGCAGGCGGGCGTGATTTTTAGTGCGATCGATCATTATGTGACCGCGACCGACATCGTGGTGCGCGGCAACGTCGACCCAACCTTCATGAACAACATCGTCGTCATGTCCGGCAACAGTGGACTGCACATGATTCACATGCGGGAAGACAGCCTGACCGGCCCGCTGCAGGCCAGCAACAATCTCTATCACGATCTGGACGGCGAGGTGTGGTTTGGCAACCGGCTCGACGATCCGTCTTCATGGCGATTCACGTTGGCCGAGTGGCAAGCGATGTTTGGCGAAAGCGGCAGCACCGTGGCCGATCCGCTGCTCGACGGCCATCAACATCTTCAACCAGGCAGTCCCGCGATCGACAACGGTGCCCTGATTGCCGCCCTGATGGACGACTATGACGGCAATTCGCGGCTGGGTCTCGTCGACATCGGGGCGGACGAATTTGCGGCCGGCAATCCACTGGCTGTTCCGCCCGAAGCCGGGACGGTGGGGACCGGTGGCAGCGGCGGGATCGTCATCCCGGCCTTTCGCTTTGAGGCCGCTGAATACCGCGTTGACGAAGATGCGAGTACGGTGATCCTGACGGTCCAGCGCACCGGCGACGGCGCCGGGATCGCGACGGTCGACTTCACCACCAGCGACGGCACTGCGCTTGCCGGCGCGGATTACTCGGCCACTTCCGGAACCCTGACATTTGCCGACGGCGTGACGAGTCAGACGGTTGTCGTGGCGATCAATGACGACCTTTTCGAGGAGTCGGATGAGTCGTTCCAGGTTAGCCTGAGCAACCCGACCGGCGGTGTAACGCTGAACAGCGCACCCTATGCCAGCGCCACGATCGTCGACGATGATCGCGTCCCCGTGCCGGGCATGTTGCAGTTCACGGCGACGGCGTTTACCGTCAACGAAGGTTCGGCCACTGCCACACTGAGCGTCCAGCGGATCGGCGGCAGCGATGGCACCGTCACGGTCGATTTTTCGACCAGTGACGGGACGGCTACCTCTGGACTGGACTACGCCGCGTCGTCCGGGACCCTGACCTTCGCCGGCGGTCAGACCAGCCAGTCCGTGGTGGTGCCGATCGTCAACGACAGCCTGTTCGAGGGTGACGAGTCGCTGCAGCTGGCGCTTTCAAATCCCACCGGCGGCGCGACCGTCGGCGGGATCGCGGCAGCGACGCTGACGATCGAGGATAACGAAACGCCACCACCGTCAACATTCTCATTCGTGGAAGATTCGTACACGGTACGCGAGGATGGGCAGCTACTGGTCGAGATCATCCGGACGGGTGATGCATCGCTGGCGGCGGACGTCACGATGATTGCGCGGACGGCCGGATCTGGTGTGCCCGGTAACCAACAGGCCTATCGTGGGACCGATTACCAATGGGACGACACCGCGGTTGCGTTCGCTCCCGGTCAGTCGCAAGCGACGGTCGAAGTGCCGCTGGTCAATGACGGTGGTGCCGAACTGGACGAGTATTTCCGCTTAATCCTCACGACGCCCAGCGGCGGTTCCAACGTCGGCCCCATCAGCACGTCGACCATCATGATTCAAGATGACGAATCGGTGATCGCGGTTGGCAGTTGGCAATACATCGCCGCCGAAGCCGATGGCACGGCACAGATCCAGGTGCGGAGGACGGGCGATCTCTCGGGTACTGCCTCGGTTGATTATTCGACGGTAAATATGTCCGCCCACGCCGGTAGCGATTACGTGGCGACCTCGGGAACGATCAGTTTCGCGGCGGGGGAAACGGAGTTGGTCGTCGAAGTGCCGCTGGTGCATGATTCGGCGGTGGAACCGCAAGAGCAGTTTGGATTTGCCCTTTCGGGCATTTCAGGCGACAGCACGCTGGGGCGCGATTGGGCATACGTGGTCATCAACGACAGTGCGCCGGCGGCCCTGCCGGGTGCGCTGCAATTTTCGACCAGCTCGCTGTCGGTGAGCGAGAATGCCGCAACGGTGATGGTGACCGTTCATCGCGTTGGCGGGAGCAGCGGCAGCGTGACCGTCGACTTTGCGACGTCCGATGCTTCCGCGACCGCGGGTGCGGACTACGCGACTGCCGCGGGAACCTTGCAATTTGCCGATGGTGAAACTTCCCAAACGTTTGCGGTTACGATCCTGGATGACGCCGCAGTCGAAGGGGACGAGACCCTCCAGCTGACGCTGGCCAACCCAACCGGCGGCGCCACCCTGTCACTGCCAGCGACGATGACGCTGACTATCGTTGACGATGAGGCCGAGCCTTCCGGGCCGCCAGAATTTTCACTCGCTGCGGATACATACACCGTCGGAGAAGGCGACGGCTCCGTCAATGTGGTGGTCCACCGCAATGGCGACGTCTCCAACCCGAGCAGCGTGGGGCTGCTCGTGCGCGCGGGCGGGCCCAATGTGTCATGGGAACATTGGGCCTATGCCAATCAGGATTACCTTGCGAGCGACATGACGGTCGAGTTTGCTGCCGGCGAGTCGACCAAGTCGATCAACATTCCGGTGATCGACGACTTGTGTGCTGAAGGCACCGAGTACTTCAACGTGCAACTTGTCAGCCCGTCGACGGGCAGTGAAGTCGCCGGTACGACACAAGCCGTCATTGCGATCGAAGATGACGAGTACGAGGTCCGTGTCAGTTCGTGGCAGTATGTTAACGACGAGGACGCCGGGATGGCCATGATCCTGGTGCAACGTATCGGCGACCTGACGGGAACGGCGTCGGTCGATTTTACCACGGTGGATATGTCGGCCATCGCCGGCGCCGATTACACGGCCGTGGCAGGTACGTTGACGTTCCAGCCGGGCGAAGCGGAAAAGGTCATCGCCGTGCCGATCAATGATGACGCCGAGATCGAAGGGACGGAGCAATTTGGCATTGCACTCAGCAACGTGACCGGCGGTAGCACGCTCGGGCGAGCATGGGCGTATGCCGTCATCGAGGACAATGATGCTCCCCAGCAAATCGCACCGCAACTCGCCCCATCACCCAGCAGCCCGGCCGTTCCATCGAATCCGGACAGCCTGGAAGTGAGCGCCTACGATGCTGTTTTTGCTGACCTTGATGAATTGATACCCGCTGATCTGATCGACTCGGTGTCGTTCGATCCAGCACTGCTGGACGGGTAGATGCTGCAACGTGTATTGATGGCAGCGACGCGATCGACGCCTTCGAATGCAATCACACGTCCGCGCTGGTTGTAAAAACCGGCGCGGACGTGCGTGGTGACCGGTTTCGCGTCATGGGATTTGCGTGGAGGCGACGTCCCGTCGGCGGATGCGGTCTTCCTGCCTCGATGTCGAGGTGGGAGTGGACAAACCAAAGAGATGACATACCATGAACCGCGGCATCCGTTTTACTTTGTCTTCTTCGAGACTCGCTGCGATGGACAAATTACCGGTGGGCAATGTCGGCCAGACTTCGTTGGTCGGCGAGCGGATCGGAAAGTACAACATTCGACGGGTGATCGGATCCGGCGGTATGGGGCTGGTCTATGAAGCCGAAGACACGGTGCTTGGTCGTCGTGTGGCGGTGAAGACATTGCGCGACGAATTGGCTGCGGATGCCCAGACGGTCCAGCGTTTCTTGCACGAAGCGCAGACTGCGTCACGGATCGCCCATCCGCACGTCGTCACGGTGTACGATGTTGTCGAGGCGAGCGGTCGCGTGATGATTGTGATGGAATTTGTCGATGGCGGCAGCGCGGAAGAATTGCTCCGCGAAACGGGCGTGCCGGATTGGCGAACGGCGACGCAAGTTACGGCCGATGCGTGTCGGGGGTTGGTCGCCGCGCATCGCGACGGACTCATTCATCGCGATGTCAAGCCATCGAATATCATGCTGAGTAAAGCCGAGCCCGACGCCGGGCAAACGGGGAAGCTCGCCGACTTCGGGTTGGCAAAGTATCACGCGTCCCACGCCACAACGTTAACCGCTTCGGGCATCAGTGTCGGCACGCCGCACTTCATGAGTCCCGAGCAATGTCGGGCCGAGCCAACCGATCATCGCAGCGATTTGTATGCGTTGGGCGCGACCTATTTCAAGTTGTTAACCGGACGTTATCCGTTCGAAGGCGAGAAGGCAGTGCAAGTCCTGTTTGCGCACTGCAGCGCCTCGGTTCCCGACCCCGCGACGTTGAATCCGACGGTCGATTCGCGGTGCAGGTCCATTGTGGATCGAGCCATGGCCAAGGAGCCCCACGAGCGATTTCAATCTGCGAGTGCGATGTTGGCGGCCCTGGAGGATTTGCTGGGCGTGTCATCTGGACGTGAGCGGGAGGGGCCGCCGCCGTCGGTCCCGAGCCGCCAGGTGATTGCATCAACGCCCACGGTCGCACATCGCGCCGTGACGCCGAAGTTGGGGGTGCCGCCCGTCGCTGCATGGCGCAGTCGCCGCCTGCTTGCCGGCACACTCCTGCTCTGTGGGCTGTTGGCGTTGGTTGCCAGCGGTTACCTCGGGTGGGCGCCTCCATCGGATAGCGGTGGATTTTCGGCGACCAACCGTGGCAAGCCCATGTCGTTGGCAATCGACGGTGTGATGGGGACGATGCGTGTCGCAGGGGGTGGTACCCAATTGATTTGGGGCGCTTCTGACCGCGGGCATGCCGGCGCCAGATTGATGCGGCGTGATTTGACCGACGGCTCGGAAGCGGTCTTGCGCAACGACGAACGAGAGTTCGCGAAATTTTCGGCGGCGGTGTTCCTGCCGAAATCGGACTGGCTGGTCGTGGCGGACATGTCCGCCATCCTGGCTGTCGATCTGCAAGGCAGCGATGTGATTCCGCTGTTGGAGGTGGCCAACGGGACCGTGCGATCGCTGGCTGCCCATCCCAGCGGTGACGCCATCGCACTGGCAATCGAATCATGGGATGGCGACTTCGATCGCATTGAAATGTACGAACTGTCGTCGGAGGGGACGCTTGTTGTTGTTGCCGAGCGATCGATGCTGGCAGGGCAGCTCCGCGGCATCTCGACCGTTGCCTACTCGCCCAATGGCATGTATCTGGCGGTTGCCGCCGGTACGTCGATTCACATCGGGGACGCACGGACGGGGGACGTCCGCAGTTCATTCGAACTGCCAGGTCCGCTGGATGACAATGGAGGCTGCGGGTGTTTTCTGGCGTTCTCCCCTGATAGCCGATTGCTGGCCAGCTCGGGCCGGCGCGGGATCACGATGTGGAGCGTTCAAAATGGACGTCAGACGGACTTGCCGCCGCGGCACCGCGATCCAATTTCGGTGGTCGCCTTTCATCCATCGGGAGATTTTATCGCTTCGGCCAGCCCTGGTGGTATTCGCTTATGGCATGTTGCCTCGGGCGACCAGCTGGGTGACGTGTTGCCCGGTCACGGGGGCAACGTCGTCAGTGATCTCGGCTTCGCGGAGCAGGGGCGAACCTTGGTGAGTGCCGGCTTCGACAACGTGATCCGCTTTTGGGATGTCGCGGAGTTTGGCGATCGATCTGCGGTGGGCCCTGCACCATGAACGGACCTGACATCAGCCCGGATGAAACGTTGTGTCGCTTGGATGAAATCACGACACGCTGGACTCAGATCAAGGATCCTCTGAAGTTCGTCTATCGGTATAGCACCGCGATCCGTGCATACCTCGAAGCGCTCGTGCGGCAACCTCATGATGTCGAAGAGATCATTCAAGAGTTTCTGTCAAAGTTCCTGCAGACTGGGTTGATCGCGGCGGATTCTGATCGGGGACGATTTCGCGACTATTTGAAGGTCGCCGTGAGAAATGCCGCCGTCACATTCATGAGGAAAAAACGACCGCGGCAACTGGATAGCCAATGGCTGGTCCGCATGGAGGATGCCTCGTTGCCACAAGACGAGTGCGATCGACAGTGGAGGGAGCACTGGCGGCGGTGCGTGTTGGATAAGGCTTGGCGGTCGCTCGACGCGCACCAGCAGCGCCACGCAGACAATCTGTTTTATACGGTGGTGCGATTGGCGAGTGATCATCCGGATGAAGGCTCGCGACAGCTTGCTGCGCGGGCCAGCGAGCAGTCCGGCCGGTTGCTCAAGCCCGCCGCGTTTCGCAAACAGCTTAGTCGAGCACGCCGGATGTTTGCCCAGGAGATCCTGAGCGAAGTTTCGAGAACCGTCGAACATGAGGGTATGTCAGACGTGGAAGAAGAGTTGATCGAGCTGGGGCTATTGGAGTACATTCGGGATTACTTGCCGGCCGATTGGCGGAACGAACGCTGAACGCTGTCGGGCCGGCACTTACCACCGTGTACCCTGCTGGCAGTTTGCAATCTTGGTCGAGTGACACACCTCATCGTGGGGGGGCGGCTCGGCAGCATGGCCAGCCTCGGCAAAGCTGCAGATGCCACTTGCGGGTAGGTTTGAGGGCCGCGTTTGCGCCGGTCGGCCGGTCTGGGGACGCACGCATTGGCGACCGAAGCGGCGATGCTGAATAGGGAGTCGGCGATCATCGAGTCCATTGGTCGACGTTTCGGGGGGGAGGTTCCGCGCGGTGTCCTCGGTTGACACCCTCTGAATCGAGCGGTAAGCTAACCGGCTTTAGAATCCCACTAAGTTGTGTGACTTTCCGGGTTTCGAGCGATTTGGGCGTTGCGGCGGCCGCTCGGTGACGGGCGAGGTTCGCGCTGCGGTGAGCGGGAAGGCATGGCGAGCGTTAGTTTTCAAGACGTCTCGAAGGCCTTTTCGGACGACGTGGTCGCGGTAGATCGCTTGAATCTTGAGATTGCGGATCGCGAGTTTTTGGTTTTGCTGGGTCCGAGTGGCTGTGGCAAGAGCACGACGCTGCGATTGATCGCAGGTTTGGAAGAGAGCACGGCTGGAGAGATTTGTATCGGTGGACGCGTGGTTAATCGCGTGCCACCGAAAGACCGGGACATCGCCATGGTGTTCCAGAATTACGCGTTGTACCCGCACATGTCGGTGTACAGGAACTTGGCGTTTGGATTAACGCTGCGGCATGGAGGTGGCTGGCTGGCACGGATGTGGCTTCGGCTTAAGAGTCCGGTCGAAGCGAGCTTGTTGGCGGAAAAACGAGAAGGAATCCGGCAGCAGGTGCAGGAAACGGCGAAAGCGTTGAGGATTGAGCATTTGCTCGATCGCATGCCGCGACAGTTGTCGGGGGGTGAGCGTCAACGTGTGGCCCTGGGAAGGGCAATGGTCCGCCAACCGGCGGTTTTTTTGTTTGATGAGCCATTGTCCAACTTGGATGCGAAATTGAGATTGGAAACACGGCACGAATTGAAACGACTCCATCAACGCTTGCAAACAACCATGATTTACGTCACGCATGATCAGACCGAAGCGCTCACGCTGGGCCAGCGGATCGCTGTGATGCATGACGGAAAATTGCAACAATTGGGAACACCGGCTGAGATTTACGATCGGCCCGGAAACCTGTTTGTGGCTGGGTTTGTTGGGTCGCCACCGATGAACCTGATGGCAGGCGAACTGCGGCGCGTCGATGAGGGGGTGGAGTTTTACAATGACCACGTGGTGACACGACTCCCGGACAGGCGACTGCGAGACGGTGTCGCGATGACGGCAGTGGGTGTGCAGGCAACGCTGGGGATTCGTCCCGAAGACGTAACGATTTCCCGGCGGCATCCCCCGCAGGGTGCGTCGCGTTCGACCGCAACGCTGACGTCGGAACGCGATTCGGCGGGTGACGGTCCTGGGATTCGAGGGCGTGTCACCATGGTGGAATCGGCAGGCGACACGGCGTTTGTGCACGTGACGCCACAGCCGCGTGTCGAAAAGGGGGGTGTGCCATCGCAGGTGTTGAGCGACGGCGAAACGTTGGCTGAAGGCGGCGAGACGATGTTGGTTTGCAAAGCGGATCCTCGTACGGAAATTCAGGCAGGGGATCTTGTTGACGTGGCGCTCGAATCACCGCGGATCCATTTGTTCGACGGCCAAACGGAGGAGAGCTTGACCTTGTAACACCGAGCACCTTGGGGTGACGCCTGTTGCCCGCAAGCGAGACACGATAGAAAATCTAACAACCCATCGATCGTCGCCCGCAAGCATCGATCGACCCAGGATGGAAAGCGAAGAGCATGAATCCGAATGAAGTGCTACGAATCGTCGATTCGTTGCATCGTGACAAGAATATTGACCCGGAAATTGTCTTTCAGGCGATCGAATCCGCGTTGA
>JAUIHJ010000271.1 GCA_030432015.1 bacterium | reverse complement strand
CGTGGCCCGTGATGAAGAGGTGGTTGAGATCCTTGTAGCATTTGAATTCCACGTCGTCACGTGACGCGAGTGCCTCCTGCCAGTTCGCAAAGTCCGTCAGCGTGACCTGGTAGTCGCGTTCGCCCTGCAGCACATACAGGGGACGTTTAATGCGTTTCGCCTCCGAGGCTGGCTGGTAGCCCCGCAAGTCGAGCCAGTACGCGGCCGCGGCCCCCAGGATGATCTCGGTGGTCGGCGCAGACTCCAGGTCGTCGCTCTTGAGCCGGTCGAGCTTCCGTTTCAATGCGGCCAAATGGTCCTCGTCGGCCGCAGACAATTCGCCATCCAGGTTTAAGATATAGTTGACCTGCTCCCACATCAGGTCCTCGGTCGGCCGCGTGCTGCCAGCCAGCACGATGTAACCGGCGATCAGACCGTCTACGTCGTGGTCGGCGATCCGCGGCACGAGATAGCCACCCAGACTGTGCCCGGTCACAAAAATGTGTTTAGGGTCGACCTGCGGCTGGTCGCGCAGGAAGCGGACAGCGTGCATTACGTCGTCGACCGTCTCCTGTTTCACGGTCAACGGATCAGGCGAAGCGATCATCCGGGCGGCATGGACCTTGGTTCGCTTGTCATACCGGAGCGTGACGATCCCCCGCGTCGCCAGCCCTTGCCCCAGGTCTTTGAACGGCTTATTCGCGCCGACGGTCTCGTCACGATCGTTCGGACCCGATCCATGGACCAGGACCATCGCCGGAAACGGTCCTTCGCCACGCGGGACGGCCAGCGTGCCCGGTAGCTTCCACGGATCATTGCCAATGTGTACCTCCGTCTCCCCAAACGCTGCCGCGTCGACATACGCGGGCGAGCGGTACTGCCGATCGGACTTGGGCGGGACGAAGAACAGTCCGGCAATCTGCTGCTGCTGGTTGAAGACAAGCTTCAGGTCGAGGGCGCGTCGTGTGAACTGGCACGGTACGTAAATGATGTGGTACACGGCCGCACGCTCGTCGTAAGCTCGACCACGACTTTCGAGTGCCCCGTAGGCGAGCAGCAGGCGCTGCCAGGTCTCCCGCAACTTGTCCGGCGGCATGGCCGCCGCCATGGTGTTGTCAAACGTAGCAACGGCCGGTTCGAATTCGCCATCGACAAGCCGATCCAGAAACTGATTGGCCGCCGTCACCAATGCTTCTGACGCAGATTGCGGCCAATCTCCGCTCCACGCCAAGTGACAAGGTGTAAACACCGCGTGACAGGGAATCAGCAGCATCAAAGCGATCTGTATGAGTCGCTGCATCAACACGTCTCCTTTTGTAGTATCATAAGGTCTTCGTCGTATGCGGTGGCGTGTTGAAGCAGCTTGCCTTCCACTTGCCCGTATGCATTGAATTTGCCCCGCCTTATCGCACTGCGCCCCCACTGAGGGTACCCCGCCAGTGAATCGTCATCCCATGAAGTTGTGGACGGTACTCCGACTCAATTGTACCGTGGCCCTGTTGTCTGTGGCCGCAACCAACTCCCTTTGCGCGGACGCGACGACAGAACGCGCGCCCGCGGAGAACGAGGGAGGTCGGTTTTTCGCGACGAGCGTCGAGCCGCTGCTGAAGTCAAAATGCTACGGTTGTCATTCGCATGCGTCCGGGTTAATGGAAGGTGGTCTTACCTTGGACTCGCGGAGCGGCTGGGAAACCGGCGGCGACCGTGGTCCGGCAATCATCCCTGGCAAGCCGGCGCTCAGCCTGCTGGTCAAAGCCATTCGCCGAACGGACGTCGATCTGAGCATGCCCCCGGACGAGCCGCTGTCAAAGGCAGAGACCGCGGTCTTGGTCGACTGGATCGAAGCCGGAGCGCCGGATCCCAGACCCGCGGTCCCGGATTCCGGGCACCGCCGCGCGGACATGGATTGGTGGTCATTGCGTCCGCTGGTACGCCCTCCCCAGCCGCCGGAAACGACGCCGCGCGCTCACACCGCGCATCCGGTCGACGCCTTCATCGAGCATCGCTTGTTGCTTAACGGATTATCGCCGGCGCCCCGGGCCGATCGGCGGACCCTGATCCGACGCCTCTATCTCGACCTGCACGGACTGCCACCCACGCCGGATGCCGTGGTGGCGTTTGTCAATGATCCCGACCCGCTGGCCTTCGAGAAGCTGGTCGATCGCTTGCTGGAATCACCCCGGTATGGCGAACGTTGGGCTCGGCATTGGCTCGACACCGTCCATTTTGCGGATACCCATGGCTGCGAACACGACGTGTTTCGTCCCCATGCCTGGCGCTATCGAGACTACGTAATCGACAGTTTGAACCACGACACGCCGTGGGGCCGCTTCATTCGCGAGCAACTGGCAGCCGACCGCTTCTACCCTAGCGATTCCGGATTAACCCCTGCGCTCGGCTTCATCGCGGCAGGACCGCTGGAACTAAGTCGGGCCGGAACCGCACCGATCACCTTCGATTATCTGGATCGTGACGACATGGTGGCACAGACGATGGCGGCTTTCGCCAGCGCAACCGCCAATTGCGCGCGGTGCCACGATCACAAATTCGACCCGATCACCCAGGAAGATTATTACGCGTTGCAGGCGGTCTTCGCCGGAGTTGGAAAAGGCGACGTGGAATTCGATCTCGATCCGGATACGGCGCGCCAACGGCGTCAATGGACCGACTTGCTGGCGGCGGCGACCCGCGGCGATCCCGCACGGTTGCTCGCTTCCGAGCACGCAGAGGAGGTCGCCCGCTGGGAACGTGACTTCGGAAAACAGCCAACGCCTTGGAAACCTCTCGTCGCAGCAACCTTCGTTTCATCCGACGGCGCCACGTTGCAACGCCAGGAAGATCAGTCCTGGCTGGCTTCCGGCACCCGCCCCGAACGCGACACCTACACCATCACGTCGTCGATATCACTTGCCACATTGACCGCGCTGCGTCTGGATGTGCTGGCTGATCCCAGTCTGCCGATGAATGGCCCCGGTCGGCAGGATAACGGCAACCTGCATCTGAGCGAGTTTGAAGCGTACATACTGGAAAAGGACGCGACCGAACCGGTGCGGCTGAAGATTCGCAGCGCCGTCGCGGATTGGAACCAGGACGGCTGGACGATCGAACACGCCGTGGACGGCAATCCTGCAACGGCGTGGGGCATCTATCCCCAGGTCGGAAAATCGCACCAGGCGGTGTTTGAGCTCGACAAGCCGTTCCAGGTGAAGCCGGGCAGTCAAATCCAGGTCGTGCTCAAGCAGTTGCACGGCGGCGGGCATTTGATCGGGCGCCCGAAAGTTTATGCGACCGATGCTCCAGACGCGGTTGTGGACATATTTCCCGAGTCGGTACGGGCCGCCTTGAATGTGTCACGCGGGGAGCGTTCCGACGCGCAGCAGGTTGCCATCGCCGCCTATGTTCTGCAAGGCACAGCCAAGGCACGTCTGGCCGCGCTACCTGCGCCACAAACCGTGTACGCGGTATCCAATACCTATTCACGTGCGACGAAGTTGGCCAGTCCGATGTCTCCCAAGGTCGTCCACGTGCTGCGACGTGGGAGCATCGACAAACCAGGTAATGTCGCTATACCCGGCGCGCTATCAGCCATCACTGCGTTGCCGGGTCGCTTTCAGGTCGACGACCCCAATGACGAGGCGGCCCGCCGCGCGGCGTTGGCCGATTGGCTCGCGGCGCCGGATAATCCGCTGACGTGGCGGAGCATCGTGAACCGGGTCTGGCTTTATCATTTTGGTACCGGGATCTGCGATACGCCGAACGACTTTGGCCGCATGGGCGGCGCGCCGTCTCCTCCAGAATTATTGGATTGGCTGGCCGTGTGGTTTCGCGACGAGGCCCAAGGATCGCTCAAACAACTCCACCGAATGCTGCTCCTTTCGTCGACGTGGCAGCGGCAGTCGAGAATGCCACTGGCCGCGGAGGGGACCGCGGATCCCAGCCCGCGAGCGGTAGACGCGCGGAACCGCCTGCTGTGGCGGATGAATCGTCGTCGACTGGACGCGGAATCGTTCCGTGACGCCGTGCTGCAGATCACCGGTCGGCTTGATCTGACGATTGGCGGTCCGGGAATTCAGCAGTTCACACAAGCAAAAGGGGCACAGGCCACGCCCAAGCTCGACTACAGTGCCTTCAATTGGAATGATCCCGCCGCAGCCAGGCGAAGTATTTACCGGGTGGTTTGGCGCGGGATCGCTGATCCGTTTATGGAATCGATGGACTTTCCGGATCTGGGTTTGCTGACTCCCCAGCGAGGCCAATCCATTTCCTCGCTGCAGGCGCTGACGCTCTACAACAGTGATTTCGTGTTACACCACAGCCAGCAATTGGCCGCCAGGTTAAGTGACCAGCACGACACCGTCGACGCGCAGGTGGGCGAGGCGTGCCGACTGATCTACCTGCGCGAACCAGCGGACGCGGAACGAACCCTCTTGGTTGACTATGTGAACATGCACGGTCTCGCGGCGATGTGCCGCGTGTTGCTCAACAGTAATGAATTTCTCTTTGTGGAATGACTCGTCGATGTTGAATCGCAGATCGTTTCTCGAGACTATTGGTGGCGGCTTTGGTGGTCTGGCTGTTTCTCAGATGCTTGCGCGGGAGGCGACCGCTGCGGCGACCGAACGACCCCGGCCGGAATTCAATGGAGGGCTGCATCATCCCGCCCGAGTTCGCCGCGTCATCCAATTGTTCATGACCGGCGGCGCGAGTCCCATGGACACCTTCGATTACAAGCCGGAGTTGGCCAGGCTGCACGGGCAGAAGCTGGGCCCGGAGGAAAAGCCGGAAGGGTTTACGGCCCTGCCAGGCGCGATCATGAAGAGCCCGTTCGCATTCAAGCAATATGGCGAAAGCGGTCGTTGGGTCAGCAGCGTCTTTCCGCACCAGGCGCAGGAAGTCGACCAAATGGCCTTCCTGATGGGGATGGCCTCCAAGACGAATGTGCATGGCCCGGGCACGTACATGATGAACTCGGGCTTTCTGCTGCCTGGCTTTCCCTGCTTGGGGGCGTGGGTCTCCTACGGATTGGGGAACCTTACCGACGAATTGCCGACGTTTGTTGTCCTGCCGGATGCCAAGGGCTTGCCGTACAACCAGAAGGGCCCGTTTTCCGCGGGCTTTCTCCCGGCTGTCAATCAAGGGACCGTGATCAACGCCAGCGGCAAGAATCCCATCCCCGACCTATTCGCTCACCCGCGGTACGCCTTTGCCTCTCGCGCGGCCGATCGAGCGGGCTTTGACCTGCTGCATCAGTTGAACACCCAACATGCGGCTGTGACTCCCCAGGACACACAGCTTGATGCCCGGATCCGCTCCTACGAATTGGCGGCGCGGATGCAGCTTTCCGCCCCGGAAGCGTTTGATCTGAGACGTGAAACGGCGTCGACGAGGCGGGAGTACGGTCTGGAGAACGCGACGACGGAAGACTTCGGCCGTCGCTGCCTGTTGGCGCGACGACTCGTTGAACGCGGCACGCGCTTCGTCCAAGTGTGGAGCGGCCCCCAGGGTGCGACCGGCAACTGGGACAATCATGGCAGTATTCCCAAGGAGCTTCCACCGATTGCCGCGTCGGTGGATCAGCCAATCGCGACTCTGCTTCGGGACCTCCGGGCGCGAGGCCTGTTTGATGACACCCTCTTGATCTGGACGACCGAATTCGGACGCACGCCGTTCGCCCAGGGCGGCGACGGCCGTGACCATAACGGTGGCTCGTTCGTGACCTGGCTCGCCGGGGCGGGAATCAAGGCTGGAACGAGCTACGGCCGCAGTGACGACTGGGGATATCAAGCGGTCGAGGGCAGGACGTACTGCTATGACTTTCACGCGACGGTGCTGCACCTGCTGGGGATCGATCACAAGCGACTGACCTTCCGCCAGAACGGGATCGACCGTCGCCTTACCGACGTGCACGGGCATGTCGTTAAGGAAATTCTGGCATAACGCGCAGCCGATCTGCCGCGTGCTACTCGGGTGGGTCGTAAAACTGTTCGACCGAGACATTTTGGCGCACGGGGATGACCAAGTCGCCAAACTGCGTAAACACGGCCACATCTGCGGCGTCGCGCCCGTAGGCGACGGCAACCCGCGCGCCGCCCAAGCAGGCCTGCGTCGGATCCAGCGTGTACCATCGATCCCCCACAAAGACCTCAAACCAGGCGTGCATGTCCATCGGTTCGAGTGCATGCAGATAGCCGACGACCATGCGTGAGGGAATACAGAGGCTACGGCAGAGGGCGATCCCCAACTGTGCCAGATCGCGGCAAACGCCATAGCGTCGGTTCAGCGTCTCCACGGCGGTCACCGGCACGTTGCTGGATCCGGGATGGTAGGCAATATTGTCTTCGATCCAATTGACAATCGCCGCGACCTGACTGTAGCCCGGCAAATAACCAGATGTGATCTCGGTCGCCAACTCGCATAACCGGTCGGATTCGCAATAACGGCTGGGCAGGAGGAAGCTCAACGTCTCCGTGGGCAAGTTTTGCACCTCGACGAAGCCGGCGGCCGAATTTTCGTCAACACCGGCGGCGGTTTGAATCACCGCGGACGCGCTGACCTGAAATGCGCCCGCCGGCGCGATCAACCGTTGGCACAAGTTCCCAAAATGGTCGGTGAACTCGAACGCTGTCATCCTGGGTGTCAAGGCGTACCGCTCGCTGGTAATCCACTGGTTCGCGCCACTGCGCGGCCGAAGCATGAACAAGAACGGCGTGTCGGACTCAAGTTCAAAGTCGAATTCGCAACGGCAGCGCAGCCAGACGTTCATGTGGATCCGCAAGTTAGTGGCAGTGGGACGTAACGTAACCGTGCCCCCATGGTAACCGCGCGGGGATGGATGCGTCAGTCGGTTGCTTGGCCGGGCGCTCATGCGATGCCGTTGCAATTGGCTGGGCTGAGGCGAAAAAGCTAGCATCGCACCGGCATTTGAGTAAACTGCGGCGGTGCTCGCGGTCGGAAAAGCCACGTCGATGGGCTCGCCGCCGCGGGTTGATGAGCTCGTTTGGCGGAGCGTGTTTCCGCCAAAGTCCATCATGATCCGCCGCCGATAACATACGCCATGACCATTACCGTTCATGTTTCTGCGACGTTGCGGGCCTATTGCCATGACCCCAGGTCTCAGCTCATGTTATCCGCGTCGACCGTCGGCGAGGCGTTGCAGTTAATGGCGGCTAACCATCCGGCGATCTACCAAGGCATTTGCGACGAGACCGGCGCCGTGCGCCGGCACGTCCACCTGTTCGTCAATAGCGACTTTGTCCACGACCGTGAAGGACTCGATACGCCCCTGGCGCCCGGTGACGTCCTTTCTCTCATGCCCGCCGTTTCTGGAGGTTAACCATGGCAGAACGCCTGATTCTTTGCATTGGGACCAAGAAGGGATTATTCGTTGCCGAGGCGGCTAAGACGCGGCGCAAGTTTGAAATACGGGGTCCCTTTGGGAGCGGGGTCGAGGTCTATTCCGCGTTAATCGATCGGCGCGGCGCGCCGCGAATTTACGCCTCCAGTTGCAATGCTTTCTTTGGCATGAAGATCCTGCGTTCGACGGACCTTGGTAAGAAGTTTAAAGAGACCAAGTCGGCTCCAGCGTTTCCCAAAGACGACGGTCGGGCATTGGCCAACATCTGGTCGCTTGAAGCGGGCGAGAACAAGAAGGATCTCTGGTGTGGGGTCGAACCAGCGGCATTGTTCCGCAGCAGCGATGCTGGCAACACATGGGAGATGGTACCCGGGATCAGTAACCATGCGCATGCTCGGCAATGGCATCCTGGCAACGGCGGCCTGTGCATGCACACCATCCTCCGCCAAGGAAACCGTGTCCATCTGGGGATTTCCACGGGCGGTCACTATATGAGCGAAGATGGCGGCAATACATTTGAAGCGGCCAACCAGGGGATTGGTGCCGGCTTCGTTCCCGATCCGTTTCCAGAGTTTGGCCAGTGCGTCCACAAGATCGTAGGCCATCCCGACGCTCCGGGCCGGCTCTACATGCAGAATCATGGTGGCTGGGACGAACGGCCGGGCATCGGAGTCTTGCGCAGCGACGATCACGGCCACACCTGGCATTCCATTGCCAAGGGGTTGCCGACGGACTTCGGTTTTCCCATTGTCGTGCATCCCAACGATCCCGACACGATCTACGTCATGCCCCACGAACCGATGACGCGCACCTGCCCGGGTGGTTCACCGGCGGTCTGGCGTAGCGAAAACGGCGGCACTTCATGGAAGCGGCTGTCCAAAGGTTTTCCGAAGCGCGAGAGTTTCTTTACGGTGCTCCGGGATGCGATGGATGTCGACCACCTCAAGTCGCCAGCACTGTATTTTGGCACAACGACAGGACAGCTATGGATCGGCCGAGAGGGGGGCGAAGAATGGAGCTGCCTGTTTGAGGCGCTACCGCCCATCAACTGCGTCAAGGTCGCGGTCGTGTAAACGCCGCGACTTCATCCGCGATGCCAGGCTGCGGTGATGCGCGCCGAATGGACTAAATTCGGTACGCCGGCCGGTGGTGCGCCGCCAGCCCATTCGGCGTTGCTTCGCACGTCGACCATCGCCGCCGGCGACGAGACTGCGTGCCAGACCGGCCGGCCGATGCGCCGGGTTGGTCGACGAATCTTATCTTGTTGACCGCGCTTCGCCGCCCCCGAGCGATTCGAAAGCTATGTTTCAAAGGGGATGTTCTGCCTTGCATGCGATGCCGAGAGACCGACATGAAGAAGAAACGACGCATGATGCCGCAATTGTGGCTATGTTGGTTTACCTTGATGGGAGGCTTGGCAGCCTATTACATGGCCCATGGTGATTGGCTTACGTCCACGGTTGCCGCCTTAATTGCGGTTTCCGGGTTAGCCGGCTATCGGCTGGGGAGTTCGATCTTCCTGGTCTTCCTGGTCACGGTGGTGGCCAGCGGCCTGTGTGCCACGCGCGTCGTCGGGCTCTTCGGACCCACGGTAAGCAACTTTCTCGGCACCTTCGGCACACTGAACAGTATCCTTGCGACCAGCATTGGGTGCATCTCCCTCGGCCTGGTGGCCATGGTAGTTTTCGACCTGGTCTGGAATCGGCTGCTGGGAAACCGCGGAAACCTCAGTTCTTTCGATCGCACTTGCGGCCTGGCACTCGGTGCGGTGCAGGGAGTCGTCATCACATCGATGGTCCTTGGCGGAGCCCTCGTTGCTGAACCTTATGCACGTTTTGCCGCGACCGCGCCGGCGGTCAACTTTCGCGGCTACGTGGGACGGTACACGGCGGACACCGTCGCCAAGGTTGGGCGTGCCACGCGGCATGCTCCGTTCCAGTCCGTGCTTCAGCAATTCAATCCGTACGAGAGAATGCCGCAGCTCAGACGGCTACGACAGAGTTCGTTGCAGCAGTTCGTCCACGGGCAACTTCTCCCACTCGAACCCGTCGCCTTGGCGTTGCTCACACGACACGACGCTGCCGCCTGAAACGGTGCATTCCAAGCCGGCGTCGCGGCGCGTCAGCCGATTGCCAGCATGCCGGTACTGTCGTCAAGCTTCTCGACCGCGATGTCCATGCGATCGAGCATCGACATCCACAAAATGTTGAGTGGCGTTTCTTTGGAAAACCTGACATGGCGACCGGGTGCCAGCGTGCCGCACCCGCCACCGGCGAGGAGGATCGGAAGATCTTCGTGATTGTGTGCGTTGCCGTCGTGAATGCCGCTGCCGTACACCACCATCGCATGGTCCAACAGCGTCCCGTCGCCCTCCGGAACGCTTTCCAGTTGACCGAGCAAGTAAGCAAGCTGCTCGGTATGGAACCGATTGATCTTGGTAATCCTGTCCTGTTTGGCGGCAACGGAATTCCGACGGGCGACGTCTCATCATCGCTCGGTTCTTCAACTTGGGTATACGTCGCACATCGAAACTCGACGCGTTATTTTGAAGTTGCGCCAATTGGCCGCGCAGCGGCGGCAGACACGAGCCTGACATGACGGAGGCACGAACACAGTCGCAACTTCAAGTCCTCAAAGCGAACGCGTCGGATTACGAAATAGCCGATCGCGATTCAGCAGCGCACAC
>JAUIHJ010000270.1 GCA_030432015.1 bacterium | reverse complement strand
CCCGTGACGCCGCCCGTCGCCGTCGAGAAATCAGATCCACAGGAAGGTGATCGACCGCAAGTCCGGCCATCCCAATCACTGTCGCCGGATTCTCAGGCGTCGCAAGCCACGCCGCCGCAAGCCAAGCCTCTCATGTCGAATCCGCCGGTGTCAAAGCCGCCGTTGTCTAATCCGCCGGTGTCGAAGCCGCCGGTGTCAAAGCCGGCTCAGGTCCGACCGGCCACTTCGTCACCATCTCCGCCTCCACCACCTCCATCACCCCCGGCAGTGATACCCACGGCGCCCCAGTCGCCGCCAGTTCAACCGCCGCCGGAGTCACGACCACCGGCGTCGCCGACGGGCCCCGCGGTCGTTCCGAAGGCCCATGCGTCCTCGGGTTCGACATCGGTTCGACCTTCATCGGAACCGGTGCCACCGCCCCCGTACTTGGCTGCCGCTACACCGGCGTCGTCATCGACCGCCGATGTTTCATCCCAGGATGCCAACCCACCACTTCATCCTCCGACCACGGTCCCGGCGGGGCCCTTGCCGGGCTATCAGCCGACGTTGGATCAGATCGAAATTGTCCGCCTGATTGGAATTTCGCTCGCAGCGGTCGCCTGCATCAGTGCGATCCCGGCGGTCATGGATATCGTCGACCATTTGCGTTCCGAGACGTCGTTGGGCGTGGCTCGCTGGGCGTATCTGGTGCTGATGTTAGCGGCGTTGCAGGGGGCCTACGCGGCTTACGTCCATCAGCTTCCGGACTGGAGCACGGTGTGGGTGGTCACCGTGGTCACCCTGGTGATTGCCACTGGCTATGCGCTGATGCTGGGTTTGACATTCATCACGCGCAGCGATGCCTGGGTGGTCAGCGTGTTGGACCTGGGAGACGTGTTTCGCGGCGGCCGTGCCTCGGTTTGGTGCTTCGTGATGCTTTGCTTGACGAGCCTGGTCAGCTATTTTACGGGGCGGATCAGTGTTCGTTGGCGTCACGAGTTGATTGGCGCGTAGAACGGTGCGGAGCTCCGGCGCGATTAGCTCAACATGCCAGCGACGCAGGCTGTCATGCAGCAGGCCAGCGCGCCGCCGATCATCGCCCGTAGGCCGAATCTCGCCAGATCCGGTCGTCGTTTCGGGGCGATACCGCCGATACCGCCGATTTGGATGCCAATCGCGCCGAAATTGGCGAATCCGGAAAGTGCGTACGTCAGGATTCGGACTGACCTGGGGCTGAGCTGAACTTCTGAGTCAGGTCGCAGCCACCTCCCCAACTGCTCGTAGGCAATGAATTCGTTGGCAACGGTTTTCAAGCCCAGCAATTCCCCGGCGTGCCGACAATCATGGGATTCGATCCCCATCAGCCAGGCAATCGGGGCAAAGGCGTACCCGAGCCCGGTCGCCAGCGACCACGTTGATGCGCCGCTTGCGTCGCGGCAACCCAGCATCCATCCGACTCCGCCCACCGCACCATCCAGCATGGCGATCAGCGCCAGAAAGGCCAGCAGCATGGCAGCTACATTCAAGGCCAGTTTCATCCCGTCAGTGGCCCCGATGGCGGCGGCCTCAATCACGTTGACCCCTTTACGCGGAATGTCAACGACGACGGATCCCATCGTCTGCGGAGCCTCCAATTCCGGCCGCATGATCTTGGAGATCAGCAGGGCGGCTGGTGCAGAGATCACCGATGCCGTTACCAGATGGCCAGGGTTGATCCCCATCCCGGCGTATGCCGCCAGCAAGCCGCCTGAAATCGTCGCGAAGCCGCCCACCATGACAGCGTGCAATTCGGATGCGGTCATCGTTTCGATGTACGGGCGAATCACCAGCGGGGCCTCGGTATGGCCGACAAATACATTCGCCGCGGCGGACAGGCTCTCGGCACCTGAAACGCCTAAGGTCTTTTGCATCACCCGAGCCATGAGGGTGACAATCGCCTGCATCACGCCAAAGTAGTAGAGCACCGACATCAACGACGAAAAAACAATGATCGTCGGCAGGACACCAAACGCGAACGACCGAAGCAGGGAAACCGGTGGCGGGAGTTCGGGGTCGCCATCCCGCGCGTACATCCCGAACAAGAATCCGGAGCCCTCGGCAACGGAGAGTTCCAGGTGTTGAAAGAACACGTCCACCCCGCCGCTCAACCAACTCCCGACGGGCGACGACAACCCAGGCGGTGTCCAGAGAATGAGGCCTGCCAAACTGAATTGCAGCAGCAGCCCACCGACGACGATCCGCCAACGGATGTTGCGGCGATTCGAACTCAACAGCCAAGCCAACCCGATCATCACCACCAGGCCCAAGAGGCTCGTCAGTTGCAGCATGGCGAATCAGCTTTCGTTGGTGGTATTGAATATGCGATCTCCCGCGTCGCCGAGTCCGGGCACAATGAAATGCTGATCATTGAGGTGCCGGTCGATCGCACAGACATGTACCGGCGTGGCTGGGAAGTTGCGCGTGACTTCCGCGATCCCCTCCGGGGCTGCGATCAGCGAAAGCAGTCGAGTCTGCGGTACGCCCCACGCCCGCAGCGTCGCCAGGGCGGAAACTGCCGAGCCCCCGGTTGCCAGCATCGGATCGACCACCAGCGCCACGTCCACGGCGCGGCCAGGCGGCAGCTTACTGTAATATTCCACCGGTTCGGCCGTCGCCTCGTCGCGATAGAGACCCAGGTGCCAGACCTCGGCTTCAGGAATCAGATTCAGAATCGGATCGACCATCCCCAGTCCGGCGCGCAAGATCGGTACCAGGCCGATACGTTGCGTTAGCTGGCTGCCTGCGGTTCGTGCGAGGGGCGTTTGAATTTCGACCTCCGCAAGTTCCAGGTCTTGAGTTGCTTCGTAGGCGAGCAACACGGCAAGCCGTTGGACAAGCAAACGAAATTCGGCGGGCGATGTGAGCGCGTCACGCAAACGTGCGACGTGATGCTTCACCAAGGGGTGTTCAACAACCTGTACCTGGCTCATACGTCGTGCTCCTGGTCGTTGGGCTGGCAGCGCTATCCGGAATGTTCGTCAGCAGGCATCGCAGTGTGGCCGGCAGGTGACACGATCACACGGTTCGGCATGGGGATTGCGTCAGTCAACTGTTGAAACCCGGCGGCGGAAATCCCCAGGGCGGCAGGGAACTGATCAAGTTGAGCTTGCCGTTTCGCGCTGATGCGGCCGGTGGCGGTCGCGACCTGGTAGGCTTGCTGGGCCACAATTCGAGCTCCTTCGCCCCCGAGCGACCGCCCAATGCGGCGAACCATTTCCGCCGCGTCGATGGCATCTTCATAGGCTTGCCGCACCTCGTCCTCAATTGCGTCGCGGGACAGGGCACTCCCCGCGAGTTCGTGATAGAGTCGCTGAATTGTGGTGATCTCCAGCGGTTCCAAGCGGCCCTCGACCATCGCGATCAATACGTTGATCCGCAGGACTTCCGCATTGAATTGCCGATCCTCGGCGTCCGGGTTGTAGTCCACCACCGCGTCGCTGAACACGGCGCCACACGACGTGCAGACGGCTGACTTTTCCGGTTGGCCAACGCGCCACAGCGGCCAGATCACCAAGGTGGCGTATTCATTGACGACTTGCATGCGATACTGCCGCCGCTGGTAGCACTGGGGACAGAAAAACTCGCCGCCAGTTCGCGTGGACTTGATTCGTCGTTTGCCGATGAACATGACGCTTGCTTACTCGCGGCAGATTTCGGTTTCCAAGCTTTCGGAGTTGCTGCCGGCCAACGCATTGTTCGCGTCACTGGACTCGCAGGCCGGATTTTCGAGATATGTGTAGCCGTTGAGTCCCTCTTCGTAAAACTTGACGAACCGGCCTGCTTCCGATTCATTCAGTAGTCCGCGATGGACGGCCGTCTCGACCGCAGCCTGCAGCCGATTCGTCAGGTCGCGGGCATCGTAGTGGGCATATTGCAAAACTTCATTGACGGTCTGACCTTTGATGATCGACTCGAGCACAATTTCGCCGGTGTCCAACAGATCCACATGAACGGTATTCGTATCGCCAAAGAGGTTGTGCAGATCACCGAGGATTTCCTGGTAGGCCCCGACCAGGAAGGCACCCAGGTAGTAGGGCGCGTCATCCAGTTCATGAAGCGGAAGTGTACGCTTAACGTCACGGAGATCGATGAAGTGATCGATCTTGCCATCGCTGTCACACGTAACATCGCCCAGCACGCAATGGACCGTGGGCCGTTGTTCCAGGCGATGTAAGGGCATCACTGGAAACAACTGCTTGATGGCCCAGCTATCGGGAATGGATTGAAAGAGCGAGAAATTGCCAAAGTAGGTGGCCGCCAGTAAGCGATCCAAGGCGCGCAATTCCTCGGGGATATCGTCCGCGTCACGGCCCACCGATTGCCGAATCCGATCGCAGATCGCAAAGAACAAATTTTCGGCCAGGCTCCGTTGGTCCAAAGGCAAGTATCCCGAGGCAAACAGGCTTAAGGACATTTCAAAGGCCTGCTGCGCATCATGAAAACATTCCAAGGCGTTGCGGGCCGTCACCATTTGGTACGTTTCCATGAGTGTATGCAATGGCCGCTCGGCGTCATCGGGAATTGACTGCGGGACCTTCGCGTGCCGATTCGGCGCCGAACCACCCACCACGCCGAACACCAGAACGCTATGGTAGGCAGCGATGGCCCGGCCGCTTTCGGAGATGATTTTCGGGTGTGGGACCCCGGCATCGTCGCAAACGGTCTGCAGGTGGTACACGACATCATTCGCATACTCCTGCATCGAATAGTTCGCACTCGACTCGAAGTTTGTCTGTGAACCGTCATAGTCAACCCCTAGCCCGCCACCGACGTCCAGGTATTCAAGCCCAACGTTTCGCTTGACAAGGTCCGCGTAGATCCGGGCCGCCTCGATCAACGCTGTTTTCACATGGCGAATGTTGGTGATCTGGCTGCCCAAATGAAAGTGGACGAGCTTAAAGCAATCCATCATGTCGCGCTCGCGAAGTAGTTCGACGGCTTCCAGGACCTCGGTGATGGTCAAACCGAACTTCGATCGGTAACCGCCTGACTGTTGCCAGCGGCCAGCCCCTGCCGCGGCCAGCTTGACACGCATCCCAATCTGAGGACGCACGCCGACATTTTTCGCATGGTGCAGGATCAACTTCAGCTCGGTCAGCTTCTCGACGACGGGGATGACATTGCGGCCGATCTTCTGAGCCAGCATGGCCATCTCGATGAACTCGTCGTCCTTGAACCCGTTGCAGATAATCGGCACATCGCCATTGGTCAGCGCGACCACCGCCAGCAATTCTGGCTTACTTCCCGCTTCCAGACCGAAGCCGAATTGTCGTCCATATTCGATGATCTTTTCGACGACTTGCCGCTGCGGATTGACCTTGATCGGATAGACACAGCGGTAGTCCGCCTGGTAGTTGTGATCCGCCATCGCTTTGGAAAATGCGTCGTTCAGTTCCTGCACGCGGTCGCAAAGGATTCCGTTAAAGCGAAGCAGGATCGGTGCATCCAGGCCGCGCAGTTGAAGTCGCTCGATCAACTGCTTGATATCGATCGAATGACTCGGATCGCGATTGGGATGAACCAGCAGATCGCCGTTGTCGCCCACGGAAAAGTAGCCTTTGCCCCATCTGGGGACCCCATACAATTCACTGGCGTCGGCATTCGACCATCGATCAATGGCGTCTTGGAGCATTGGCATTCCTTCGCGTCGGATTCGTTAGTATTGGGAATTTCCCATGGCAGTCTTCGTGGTTACGCCGTGCCCGCGTGGACACGCATCCATCAACATTGGTGTGCGCCCCTCCGGTCATTCAATGCCCAAATCTGGAGGGGATACTACCCTGTCTCACTCGACGGGTCAGCTGCCTGTCGGGGCTGCCGAGCGACGTCGCCATAATACTCGATTTGCAGGCACGCCAACATGGGCGTGTGTCGCGACGGCACGGTCCCGGTTGACGGCATGGTATCTGGGGCCTGCCCGACCTACATTAGGGAATCGAATTCGAGCATCGCCCCATGGTTAGTGACCTTTTGTGCCCGAACTGCGGCGTGGGTAAAAAAACAGCCTATGACGACCCTTAACTGGCGTGTCAACGAGTTGGCAACGGTGCTGCATGTGACCGCTGCGATCGCCCGTGGTTGGCCGACCGCCAATCAGCGGCTCGCCCACGCCGTGGCGTTGCCGGCCGCAGCCATCGAAGAAGAATTGTTGCAAGCCAAGTTGCCGATCGATGCGACTTGGTCTGCCCTGTGCGCCGTCGCCTGTCAGCAAACCGAGATCGAAACCACGGTTTGCGAGAGTCTGGCACGCTGCGGCGGGGCATCCCTTGCTTCCCGCCAAAGCCGTATTGTTCGCCTGCTGTCGGACGCCGCTGGCGCGATTCGCCACGCGCTGCCTGATCTTCAGAATGAGTTGGGGCATCGCGGCCGTCCCCTGCGCGAACAATGGGAAGCCCGCGGTCCCGGGTTCCTGCACAATCTGCGCCGCTTGACGGGCGATTGCCTGCAGTTAGAGCGTGCCACCGCGTTCCCCGTGATTCCAATCTTGGGTGGCGGAGGCGACATCGATCCCACCCAAGATGCGGTGCGAATCGAGGCGGTTCTTGCCAACACCGTGGCCGAATTGCCAGAGGTTGTTAGGCTTGGCTGGATGCTCGCCCAGTTGGCCTGCTATCACTTGCCGGATCACGGGCCGCAACTTCAAAGCCCTACGCACTGCGACGCCATTGCGTTGGGCATGGTCCCGGCCGCACTGGCTGCTGCCGAAGCGGTCGAGCTTGCTGCCTGCAATGCCGAAACGGTGCAGAAGGCGGTTTTCGCCTGGCAGCCTCGACCTAGCGGCGCGGAGACCGTTGCCGCCAAGCGAAACGCGGGGTTGGCCTGGGAGTGGTGGCAAGGGCGCCGCGCTGAGAATTCCTGGGAGACCGCCATCGCTGAACTCGAACAACAGCTCGCTACAACGCAATAGTTGGCCAGCGTTAACTTGATCGCGATTCGCCCGAACTACCTGCAGGCAAGCACAAACGCGGCAAGATGACAGCCCCTGCGATCTCGTTGTGATTTGCCATGTTTGCCTTCAAATGCGAGCGTGACGTTGCACGGGGTCTGGCGCGATACAACGGTGCGTGCTAGCAGCACGAAAAAACTCGGCCTTGTGAAGAGCGGGGGGAGTCCGCTACCATTCGCCGCCCGGACGCGTGCGACGCACCACGCCAGTACGACCAAATCATCGCCACGGAATGTGGATGGAACCTGCGGAAAGGAATTCGCAACATGAACTTCGTACTCAACGATCTCGCCAGTTTGGTGGGCGGACAGATCAGCGGTGATGGCAACGTGCCGATTCACGGCGCCACCATCATCCGCGACGCCGGTCAAGGTGATATTACGCTGGCGGATAATCCCTCGCTGGCGGAGGCGTTGTCGGCCAGCAACGCTTCGGCGGCCGTGGTGCCACCGGACTTTACACCGGTTGGAATACCCGTGGTCACCGTGGAAAACGTGCACGAGTCGTTTGCCAAGATCATCGCGGCGCTGCGGCCTCATAGTCAGCATCGAGCGGTTGGCGTGAGTGCGGCAGCGCACGTAAGTCGCTCGGCCGTGCTTGGGCCCAATGTGATTGTCCATCCAGGTGCTGTGATCGGAGACGGCGTTCGCATTGGTGCGAATACCGAAATTCACTCGGGCGTTCAGATCATGGCTGGGACGTCGATTGGCAAAGAGACCACGATTTTTCCCAACGTTGTTCTGTATCAACATACGGTGGTGGGGGATCGAGTTCTGATTCACGCGGGCGCGGTGATCGGGGCCTACGGCTTCGGATACGAATTACAGGATGGAAAGCATCAAAAATGCGAGCAGTTGGGTTACGTGGTCATCGAGGACGATGTGGAAATCGGCGCCTCCACCGCCATTGATCGAGGCACGTACGGCGCGACGACGATCGGTGAAGGCACGAAGATCGACGACCTGGTGATGATCGGCCACAATTGCCGGATCGGCCGCCACAACCTGCTCTGCTCACAGGTCGGGATTGCCGGGAGCTGTACGACGGGTGACTATGTCGTGATGGGAGGACAGGTCGGCCTACGAGATCATGTGGATATCGGGCACCGAGTATTGATTGGTGCCAAGTCGGGCGTGATGCGAAGTATTCCCGACGGCGAAGTGCACTTAGGCACGCCCGCAACTCCGGAACGCGAACAGATGGTCAAACAGGCTGCCTGGGCCAAACTGCCGGAGATGCGCCGACAATTCAAGATGCTCCAGCGGCAGGTACGAGAGTTCGGCGAACAACTGGCCCGGGATGCTGCCTGACCTCATGATGGATCAAACCTGCTCGCCACCACCTGACGCAGAGGCATTCGGCCTGATGGCCGGGTGGGGGCGCTATCCAATTGTCATTGCCCAGGCGCTGCGCCAGCGCGGGATCCGTGTGGTCTGCATTGGAGTCAAGGGGCACGCGGACCCCCAGCTGCGCACGTATTGCGACCAGTACGTGGAACTGGGGATGGGGAAGCTAGGGGCGGCCAGCCGGTTTTTCCGGCGACGCGGCGTACGAACCGCCACCATGGCCGGAAAAATCCACAAGATTGTCCTGTTTCAAAGCGACTTCCTGATCCAGCATTTCCCCGATTGGAAGGGCATCCGAACGTTCTTCCCTCACTTTGCCAGTAAGACCAAGGATCGCAAGGATGATACCCTGCTCACCGCCTTGGCGGACTTCTTCGATCGAGAGGGAATTCACTTTACCCCAGCCACCGATTATCTGCCGGAGCTACTTGTGAAGACAGGCGTTCTTAGTCGACGAAAGCCGTCCAGCACTGAACTGAAGGACGTTCGCTTTGGGTGGGATCTGGCCAAAGCGATGGGAAAACTGGATGTCGGCCAGACTGTCGCCGTTAAGGGGCGCGCTGTGTTGGCGGTCGAGGCGGTCGAAGGGACCGACCTGTGCATCCGCCGCGCCGGCGAGCTCTGCAGCAGCGGCGGATTTTCAGTAGTAAAAGTCGCCAAGCCCCGCCAGGATATGCGGTTCGACGTCCCCACGATCGGAATCGGCACCCTGGAATCACTCGTTGCCGCAGGGGCCCGCGTGCTCGCGATCGAAGCGGACAAGACAATCGTCGTTGACCAGCCGGAAGTGGTCGAGTTCGCCAACCGCCATGGGCTGACGATTGTGGCCTTGCAAGACGAGGCTCACTCGGCGGTCGTCGGTGCGGCGTGACAGCGGACGCTCGTGCATCGGGCGGGGTTGATTCGCCTGAACCGTCAGTGGGGCGCGGCCCATCGAGTTCCTACCCAAAGCGTGGATCAGCCGCCTGTTCATGTTCACGCATTCGGTGCCGCCAACAGGGCTTTCATTTCCTGCACGGCGCGTTCCATTCCCACCATGACGGCGCGGGCCACAATGCTGTGGCCGATGTTTAGCTCCTCCATGCCGGGAATCGCGGCGACGGCTTGGACGTTGTGATAATTCAGGCCGTGGCCTGCGTTCAAGGTCAGGCTGCGATCCCTGGCCAGTCGGCCGGCAGCGACCAGGCGAACCAATTCGTCGTGCTGTTGGCGTCCTGCCTCCAAGGCGTAGCAGCCGGTGTGCAATTCAATCGCCTCGGCCCGGCTCGCCACCGCCGCTTCGACTTGCGCCGCAACGGGGTCAATAAACAGACTGACTTCGATGCCAGCGTCCTGGAGTCGCGCGACGGCGTCATTGACCTGCGCCTGATGGGTCACAACATCCAAGCCGCCTTCGGTCGTCACTTCTTCGCGACGTTCGGGCACAAGTGTGGCTTGGTCCGGGCGTAACTCGCAAGCGATGTCGAGCACTCCCGGTTCGCAGGCTAATTCCAAGTTCAACTTGACGTGTACCGTCTCGCGCAACACGCGAACGTCACGCTCCTGAATGTGGCGGCGATCTTCTCGTAAATGGACGGTAATGCCATCGGCACCTCCCAATTCGGCCAGTGTGGCCGCCCAGACGGGATCGGGTTCGTACGTATTGCGGGCCTGACGGACCGTGGCCACATGATCAATGTTGACACCAAGGCGGGCCATGTTGGAGTGTGCTTTCAAGT
>JAUIHJ010000269.1 GCA_030432015.1 bacterium | reverse complement strand
ATCGTATGCAGCACGAAATTCGAAACCCGATTGGATAACACGTCACACGAGATCGCGATCCACGGCAGGAGACGGCAGGACGTCGAGCGACGCCGGGTACCATGACCAAGATGAGTTCAGACTTCCGATCGCCGGAGCGGGGCCGACGCACTTCGAACGTCAAAACTGCCTCGGCGGCTTCGATCGGCGCGACCGTGCTGCTCGTCACGGCATACCTGATTGCCTCGTGGCTCGGCATTCCGCTCGATGGCCTGACGCCGTCGTCGGGAACACCGTCCGGACCGGTTGATGCTGAACGACCGGCAGCGGTCGTCCCGGCCGAGTCGGCGCAGGTCGAATCGCCACGCACCGCTCAGGCTCAAGACGCAGCGCCGACGAAGGTCGCGCCCGCCAACGACGTCCCCCAGGACACAGTCCAGGCGGCTTCTCCGTTTCGCATCGAAAACGTCACCGTGAGAAACTTGGACGGCAAGGTCGCCTATCGCGGCACGGTCGATCTGACGGCCACGATGCGGCGGATTGATGCCGGGCAACGACTGGAGTTTCGCAATGATGGCTCGACGTTTCAGAATCGCGAGCGCCGTCTTCCCAGCCAAGATCGAGGTTACTACAAGGAGTACGTACACCCGACTCCACGTTTGAGCGGCCCGGGCCCACAGCGGATTGTCACGGGCGAATCGGGCGAGGCGTACTACACGTTCGATCATTACAAGACATTCCAGAGAATCCGTTGAGTGCCCAGGGAGGAACGCAGCAGGCATGACACAACCGTCCCGGTTTCAGTTTGTCGACGAAGGTGACTGCTCCGACACACCCGGCGTTGTCGAGGTGCCGGGAGGCATCACCACCAAGGGCGATCTGATGCGCGAATTGACCCGGGCATTGCCATTGCCTGACTATTTTGGCGGCAACTGGGATGCCCTGGACGAATGCCTCCGCGACCGCCTCTTGGACGATGCCTGCCGCCCCCTTCGTTTGCTGCACCGTGACTTGCCCCTTGCTCAAGACGACCTCCACTGTCGCGACTATTTGTCCCTCCTGCACGACACGCTGGCCTGGTCCGCGGAGTCGGCAACGTGCGACTTCACGGTCCTCTTTCCCACATCCACGGCGCCGTCGATCGACCGGTTGCTGCAGTGCGATCACGGCACGTGACGGCTGGGACCGTCCATGCATCGCGCCTCCTTTTTCACCTGGCGTCACCGAGGTGTGAATTGGCTGACCGTGATGGTTGCTGCATTCGTTGACACCTTGGCCGGCGCAGTGGAAGTGAAGCGAAAGTCAGGGGCGGCGGTGGAAAACCGTTCCGCGACAACTACAATGTAGGGCCGCGCCGTGAATTCCACACCACGCTCCGGCACGCGTGCCCTCCCCAACGTTGCGTCCAGGGAACGACCGATGAAAATGTTCACTGCCGTCCTGCTCTTCCTGACTGCCGCTTCTGTTACGGTTCGAGCGAACGAACCACCGCGGCCGAACATCCTGTGGATTACCAGCGAAGATAACGGTCCAGAACTGGGCTGTTACGGCGATGACTTCGCGGACACGCCGAACCTCGACGCGCTCGCCGCACGCAGCCTGCGTTACCGGACGTGCTGGTCCACGGCGCCCGTCTGCGCCCCGGCCCGAACCACGATTATCTCCGGCATCTATCCGACCAGTAGCGGTGGCCAGCACATGCGCAGCATGTCGCGTCTGCCGGATGGGTTCCAGATGTACCCTCAATTGCTGCGAGCCGCCGGATACTACTGCACCAACAACAGCAAGGAAGATTACAACCTTGAGAAAGTTGGCGAGGTCTGGGACGAGTCGTCCGGCAAAGCGCATTGGAAGCATCGCCAACCGGGGCAGCCGTTCTTTGCCATCTTTAATCACACCATCAGCCACGAAAGCAAGATCCGCGTGCGGCCGCACCAGGCGGTCCATGCTGCCGCCCGAGTCCGCGTTCCCGCTTACCATCCGGACACACCCGAAGTGCGGCAGGACTGGGCGCAGTATTACGATAAAGTCACGGAAATGGACGCGCTGTGCGGTAAGAATCTTCGCGAGCTGGCCGCGGCGGGTTTGGCTGACGACACCATCGTGTTCTACTACGGCGATCACGGATCCGGCATGCCGCGCAGCAAACGATGGCCGTACAATTCTGGCCTGCACGTGCCGTTGATCGTCCACATCCCGGAGAAGTTCAAGGATCTCCGGCCGGCCGATTACCGGGCTGGCGGACAGACTGATCGATTGGTCGGCTTTGTCGATCTGGCCCCAACCGTACTGAGCCTGTGTGGCATCGAGCCGCCTGCGTCGATGCAAGGCCATGCCTTCGCCGGCAAGTATACGCAGCCCCCGCAACCGTACGTCTACGGTTTTCGCGGCCGCATGGACGAGCGATACGACATGGTTCGCACGGTTCGCGACCAGAATTTCATCTACATTCGCAACTACATGCCTCACAAGATCTACGGGCAGTACATTGAATACATGTTTCAAACACCGACCACGCGTGTTTGGAAAGAACGGTACGACGCCGGCCGCTTGAACGCGTCTCAGGCGCGTTTCTGGCAGACCAAGCCAGCCGAAGAGCTTTACGATCTACGTCACGATCCGGACGAGGTTAACAATCTCGCCGAGTCCGTCGACCACCACGAGACCTTGGTCCGCTTACGCCGCGCTCAGGAAGACTGGGCGCGGCGGATCCGTGATGTGGGTTTCTTGCCTGAAGGCGAGTTTCACGAACGTAGTGTTGGTTCGACCCCCTACGAAATGGCCCACGACAACTCCAAGTACCCCTTGGATCGCATCATACTCACCGCCGGCCAGGCATCGTCGTTGAAGCCGACCGACCTACCCGACCTGCTGAAGGCATTTGCAGACACGGATTGTGGCGTCCGCTATTGGGCGGCCATGGGGCTGCTCATGCGTGGCGAAGCCGGCGTGAGCGCCGGTCGCGGAGAATTGCAAACGGCACTCGCTGATGAATCGCCGTACGCCCGGTTGGCCGCGGCCGAGGCGCTGGGCCGCTACGGCAACGCCCAGGACGTCGCCGATGCCTTGCCGGTCCTGCTCGCGGCCGCCTCGCTGGATCACAATTCACCGTTCGTCGCCATGGTCGCCTTGAATGCATTGGATGCGTTAGATGAACGGGCGGCCCCGGCTGCCAAGGCCATCGACGCACTTCCCCGACACGCGACTTCGACCAAGGGACGCATGTCGGCGTACGTGCCCAATTTGATTAACAAGACGCTGGCAGATTTAAACTAACCGCCAACGCCCGTCCTTCCCCGCAGATCCGTTCCGGAGCACTCATCATGAACAATCGTGTCGTTCGCCAACTCGTTGCCTCGCTGGTTCTTGGGGCCAGCCTTTTGGTCGGGCTGTCTGCCACGCCCGCCGAGGATGCCAAGCCACCAGTCCGCGTCATCGATTTGCAGGACGGCGACACGCTGGTCTTTCTGGGCGACAGCATCACACACCAGTGCCTCTATACGCAGTATGTCGAAGACTACTTCTACACGCGTTTTCCCAACCGGCGCATCCACTTCTACAATGCCGGCGTCAGCGGAGACAAGGCGGGGGACGCCCTGGCCCGCTTCAAGGAAGACGTCGAGGCACAAAAAGCAAAATATATCACGGTCCTGCTGGGGATGAATGACGGTACCTACCAGCATTTCGATCGAGAGATCTTCGATCGTTATGAATCCGACATGACTGCGGTAATCGAAAAGATTGCCGATGCCGGTGCGACGGCGGTCTTGATGGGACCGAGTATGTATGACGCTCGCGTCTCTTTGACAAAGCCTCCGCGCTGGATCGCGCAAAATCCGGAACAGGCAAAACAGGTGACCGGCTACTACAGTGCTGTCTTGGCGTTTTACGGAGCCTGGTGCCGAGACCAGGCCACCCATCGCGGCCTGGGCTATGTCGATCTGCAAGGTCCCATGGAGCAGCTGACGCGCGCGGCGCGCGGCGCGGACCCGACGTTTACGATGGTCCCGGACGCCGTCCACCCCGATGCCAATGGACAAGCGGTGATGGCCTTTAGTTTGCTGGAGCAAATGCAGGCGACGCGACAGGTCTCGGCCGTCACCGCAAGGCGGATCAATGGCAAATGGCGTGTCACCTCGGGGACCGGCAAGGTTTCAGAAATCGATGGTGACGACCAACGACTTCGGTTCTCGTTCCGAGCCAACGCCTTGCCTTGGGTCTTGCCACCCGAGGCCGCGCAAGGTTTCGCCATGACCAAGGCTGGGCACAAACTGAGCAACGAACGGTTGGTGGTGTCGGGACTGGAGCCCGGTCGATATGACCTTACAATCGGCGGCGTCAAGGTCGGCACTTATCCACACACTCAACTGGCCGCCAAGATCGAATTGCAGGCGAACCAGGCGACGCCCCAATATCAACAGGCCCTGGCCGTCGCGCAGCTGAACAAAGAGCGCAATGACAAGGCCATTCACCCGTTGCGCAATACCTGGGCTCAACTACGTAACAAGTTTACGCGACCCGGCAAACTGGATTCGGATGAGTACCGCGAATATCGCGTGACGTTCGATAAGGACGTCGCCGCCCTCAACCAGTTGGCGGCGGAATACGAAACCAAACTCTACGCGGCCAATCAACCGCAAAACCTGCAGTATGAAATTGCTCCCGCCCAGGAGTAACGCGACTTGCGGGGACGCGAGATGCAACGTGGATGCTGGCGATTCGCGAAGTATTGAGACGGCATCAAGGATCGCCGGCCAAGGGTGAATGGCCCACGGTCTGGCGACCGCGCCTCGCCAGAACCCTGTTTTGAATCCGCGCGAGTCGAACAGCATGCGCCCAGCGCAGAGTGAATCCATGCCAACACGCCCAGACCCTGCGACGCCGAGTTCCGCAATCCAGCCTCCGGCAACTGATCCGACACTCATCTTCGAACACTTTCGCGGCAGTTACGGCAGCGAGTTGTTAACGGTGGCCGTGGCGCATTTCAACCTGTTCGGACTGCTGGCCGCGGGACCACAATCCTTGACGTACCTTTGCCACAAACTTGGCTTGGAAACACGTCCCGCCAACGTGTTGCTGACCGCGCTGCAGGCGATGCAACTGGTCGAACGAGCGGATAACGACCGGTATGCTGTGACACCGTTGGCTCGTGAACACCTGGTGCCAGGTGCGCCGTTCGAAGTGTGCGATTATGTCGGCCTGGCAGCTAACGCGCCGGGCGTTCTGGAGATGGCCGAACGCTTGCGGTCGAACCGTCCAGCCGAGTCAGGGGACGACGAAGGCGCTGCGTTTATCTACCGCGAAGGCATCAAGTCGGCGATGGAGTCGACCGCGCTGGCCCGCCATTTTACGCTGGCGTTAGCTGGGCGTGCGAAGAATGTGGCCCCGGTTCTGGCGGACCGATTGTCGATGGACAACGTCTCGCGAGTCCTGGACATCGGCGGCGGGACCGGAATTTACAGTATTGCCCTGCTGCAAAAGCACCAACACCTGTCCGCCGTGGTGCTGGATCGCGCGGAGGTGCTGAAGGTCGCCGCTGAAATGGCCCAGCAATACGGGGTCGCCGATCGGCTCGAACTCGTTGCCGGGGACATGTTCGCCGATCCGTTGCCGCCCGACTGTCAGGCTGTGCTGCTGTCGAACATCCTCCACGACTGGGATGTGCCACAATGCCAAAAGTTGGTCCACCGTGCGGCCCAGGCACTTCCGCCCGGCGGGCGGCTATGGATCCACGACGTATATCTTAACGACAACCTAGACGGTCCCCTGCCGATCGCCCTCTACTCGGCTGCCCTGTTCACACTGACCGAGGGGCGGGCTTACAGTCAGGCTGAATATCGCGGTTGGATGCACGACGCAGGTCTGACGACCTCCGCCGCCATCCCCACGCTGGTCCACTGTGGCGTATTGACTGGGACCAAACCCATCCGATCGTCGCCAAACGAACCACGTCGCTGAAACATCGTTCTCACGACCCTCTTTGCAGAATCATTCATGGATGACACCCTACCGCGCGTTGTGGCCGACACCCCGCTGGCCCCCAATATTACGTCGCTGTTGCAAGGCCACGTGCAGATCGTGCCGTGGCGCGTCGCCCTGGCTGGCAGCGACCAACCGATTGCGGGTGTTTACACCTACGGGCATCCGCATCTCGACGGCGCGATGCTCGACCGACTTCCCGGTGTGCGGGTCATCAGCAACTACGGTGTCGGAGTCGATCATATTCGCCTGCCGGATGCGGCAGCCCGGAATATTCCCGTGGGCAATACGCCGGGCATCTTGAATGGGGCCACGGCGGACATGGCGATGACGCTGCTGCTAGCGACCGGCCGACGCCTGATCGAAGGGGATCGCTACGCCCGCAGCCCGGAATTCACCACGTACGATCCGGGCTACCTGCTGGGTCGAGAAATTCACGGTCAGACGCTGGGCATCGTCGGCATGGGTCGCATCGGTGAACAAGTGGCTCGACGGGCTCGCGGATTCGACATGCGGATTCTGTATCACAATCGTCACCGCAAGTCGGAGGTCGAGACGGAGTTGGCGGCGAAGTACGTCGAGCTCGACCGGCTGCTGGCCGAGTCCGACTACGTTGTGTTGTGCGTTCCGCTGACAGCGGAGACGCACGGCCTGATGGGCGCCGCCGAGTTGCAGCGGATGAAGTCAACGTCGGTGCTCATCAATGTCGCCCGCGGCCCGGTGGTCGACACGCGGGCTCTGACGGAGGCGCTGACCGAGCGATGGATCTACGCGGCCGGACTGGATGTCACTGACCCGGAACCGCTCCCGCGCGACCATCCGCTCTTGCAACTCGACAACGTCGTGATCGCACCGCATTTGGGCAGTGCAACCGAGCAGACGCGCCAGCGCATGGCGGAAGTTTCGGTCGACAATCTGCTGCGGGGACTGGCCGGACAACCGCTGGTCCATCAAGTGGTGGCGTGATGCCGGCGGTTTGACGAAGTCGAATTATTTCTGTTCGAATGCCCACACAAATTCAAAGTCATCCGGATCGATCAGCGCGTCGACGGCCCGAGAAAGGAGCAGTTGCGATGGTCCGTCGTCGGGATGTTCGGCGATGAGATTCCCCAGGCACTTGGTCGCCATGAGGAATTCGCTGCGTTCCAGAAACGCGAGTGCTTCTTCATAGCGATCACGCAATTGGCACCAACTGGCATCCGCTTCCGCGACCAGTTCATACAGGTCGACCGGCGCTTCGATATTCACGACGCGAACCCGAGCCAATCGTCGCCGTTGAATCTCAGGTCCAATTTGTGCGACGGTGTCCCCGGTGATCAGAATGCTCGATTTGAGATACTTGGTCACCCCCTGAACACGACTGGCCAGATTGACGGTATTGCCCAGCGGACCGTACTTAAACTTACGTTTGGAACCCGTATTGCCCACGCTGGCGACGCCGGAATTGATGCCGACGCCAACCTGGATATCTTCGCCCAATTCACGTTTCCATTTTTCGCTCAGATGTTGCAACGCGCGGAGCATATCGATTGCGGCGAGACTGGCCAGTGTGGCATGGTCTGGCTGCTCGACGGGCGCCCCCCACATGGCGATCATCTCGTCGCCAATGTAGTCGACCAAGACACCGTTGTAGCGTTGCACGCATTCGGACAACTCTTCCATGACGTCGCTGATCCAGGCAAACGTGCGGACGGGCCCCAGCTTTTCGCTGAGCCGGCTGAATCCGCGCACATCGCAAAACAGTGCGGAGATGCTCGCGTCCTTGCATTCCAGGAGATCCGGTTGCAGTTCCAATTGCTCGGCCAATTCGGGCGTAAAAAACTGTTCGAATCGTACACGTTCGGCCAACGCCGCTTTCTCCTGGTCCATCCGTGCCAGCCCCGCAGCGACCCCCGACGCCAGCAGTTCGACAAGCATCGCTTCGAGTTGTGTAATATCGACTGGATTGCCGGCCGCCGGCGGTTGGCGCCGGTCGCCGTAGATGGCTCCAATCACATCTCCCTGTGGGTTCAGGATGGGGGCTGCAACCAATGCCTGCACTCCCATCAGGCTGGCCGCATTTTCTTGTTGCGGCGCATGGCGAAACGTGCGCTTCTGGACTCGCGACGCCTCCAGAATCGTCATGCTGGGTTGCCAGTTAGCTGAAACATTGCCGCGACGCGCGCGGACCGCTTCATGATTCCATTGGCGGCCGTCCCAGAGCAGAACCGCGGCGGTATCGAGCCCCACCAGATTGACGACGGCCTGGGCGGCCCGCTCCAGAAAGTCCGGTGAACTGGCAGCACTCTGCAGCACCGACATCGCGCCCTGCAACCACTCGACAAGATGTTCGTCATCCGCCGGTTCCTGGCCGACACGCAAAGCGGCCAGCGAGCGAAAGTGGGTCGAAAGCGGATTCTGGCGCCCGGGGGCCATGGTGGCGTTGGCCAGACTCATCATCGCCTCGGCTTCCGCTTCGATGCGAAAGGCGCGTTCGCCGACGATGAGCACAAAGGGCGCCTTGAGCGTTCGTTGGTTGGACGGCTCGATGACATCTTCGTTTTCGACCGTCGCCGCGACCGCTTTACTGAGGTTGGAAACCACGAACGATCCATCGTCGGCCGGTTCGATCCGAATCTGCCTCCGAGAAAATGAGGTGTCGGTCGAATTTGCCACGATGATCCGGGTGTCGCGGTCGGTCGCCAGGCGGCAGTAGGGTCCCGGTTCGTCGTTTTGCTGGCGGCCAATTTCGATCGCTTCCGCCACGGGCGTCGAAAACACCACTTGGTTGTTCAGGCTGACGTGTAGGTTCGCTGGCATGGTCGTGAACAGATTTCTCGTAGATCGTGACGCGGTTGCGCTACGGCGTTTAGACGATTCCGTACGCCAGCATGGCGTCGGCCACTTTGACGAATCCTGAAATGTTTGCGCCGCGCACGTAGTTGATAACATCGCCGTCCTGGCCGTGCACAACGCACTTCTCATGAATCTCTTTCATGATCGTTTTCAGCCGCGCGTCAACCTCGGCGTGATTCCAGGAAATCCGCAGGGCATTCTGGCTTTGCTCCAAGCCGGAGACCGCCACCCCGCCCGCATTGGCGGCTTTCCCGGGAGCGTACAAAATCCTGGCTTGCTGAAAAGCATGAACTCCCGCCAGCTCGGTCGGCATGTTCGCACCTTCGCAAACGGCCTTGACGCCGTTGTGGACCAGAGTCTGCGCGTCGTTGCCGGTGATTTCGTTCTGTGTCGCACACGGCAAGGCAATATCGACCGGTACGCCCCAGGGGCGCTGGTCCGCATGAAATTCGGCGCCGTCAAAGCGTTCCGCATATTCTGAGATCCTGCCGCGCCGAATCTCCTTGAGGTCCTTGATAAAGGCGAGCTTATCCGCGTCGATGCCCTGCGGATCATAAACAAAGCCGGACGAATCCGACATCGTAACGACTTTGGCCCCAAACTGCTGGGACTTCTCCGCCGCGTAAATGGCCACATTGCCGGATCCCGAAATCGACACCGTTTTACCACGCATGCTGTCGCCAATCCGCTCGAACATGTTTTCGCAAAAATAGACGCACCCGTAGCCGGTCGCCTCGGTTCGCACCAGACTGCCTCCAAACTGCAAGCCCTTGCCCGTCAGGGTTCCCACGAACCGGTTGGAGAGACGTTTGTACTGACCAAACAAAAAGCTGATTTCGCGACCGCCGACGCCGATGTCACCGGCCGGGACATCGGTATCTTCGCCAATGTGGCGATGCAATTCGATCATCAACGATTGGCAGAATCGCATCACCTCGCGGTCACTCTTGCCCTTGGGATTAAAATTGGCCCCTCCCTTGCCGCCGCCCATCGGCAAGCCCGTCAGACTGTTCTTAAAAACCTGCTCAAAACCCAGAAACTTCAAGACGCTCAGCGTCACTTCCGGGTGAAATCGCAGCCCGCCTTTATAGGGCCCGATCGAATTGTTGAACTGGACGCGCCACGCGCGGTTGGTGCGAATTTCCCCGGCATCGTCCTCCCAGCAAACACGAAAGATAATGACACGATCCGGTTCGGTCATTCGCTCCAGGATGTTTGCATCGTTGTATTTCGGATGGTCC
>JAUIHJ010000268.1 GCA_030432015.1 bacterium | reverse complement strand
CGAACTGGATTGCAATACCATGTGCCCGGCCACGACGGCGTCGGCAACGTCACGTGGGGACATGTCATAGTCGAAGCCAACCGAGGCGATCGTGTGAATCAAGTTGACTGGCACCATGCCGGCAACCAGATCAACGTGCGCGGAATAGGGACCGTTGCAGGTTAACTGAGAACGCTTGATGGCGTACCGCGCCCATCGCTCGCCATTGGCTTCGATATTATGCTTGTGCTTTCGCGAGGCAACAGGACGCCCCAGGACTGTGAAGGGTCGAGTCTCCGGACGCATGAACGGGAGCGGATCCAGCGAATACGGTACCGGCACAACCTGCTCCCGCTCGCCGCCCCGCACGTTGCGCGTCAAGAACCGCGTTTGCAGTGAGAACAGCTGTCGATCCAAAGGCAGTTCGCCATTGTGGACATAGAACGAGTGATTGTCGCGGATGTCGCCATTGGGATCTAAATCGCCGGAGACAAATACCAACTGGCCATTACGGTCCCAGACGGAGACGCGCAAGAAGACCACACGTTCCGCGTCGAAGCCCGTCGGTACGCCGTGACCGTCCGTTCCGTTCCACACTTTCACACGAAACTGAATCCCGCGATGATCAGCTTTGTCGAGCACGATGTCGCCCAATTTGTAACCCGCGCTGAGCACTTGATGGCGAGCTCGATCGGACTCTCGCAGCAGTGCGAATTGATCGTTGAGAATGTCACGTGCGCGAAACCGCCGGGCCTGGCTCTTCCACGCCTGTGGAAACGAGTTGTCTTCGGTCACCGTGCGCTCAAAAGCCTCGGTTCCCCAGCCAGCCCGGTAATTGAATTGCAGCCACTCACGCATCGTCGCCAGGCCGGTCTCGACCTCGTCTCGAAATGCCGGGTGCTCTTCGCGAACCGCCTGTGGATTATGGGGGAAAATTCCGGGGTGAACGATCGAGTGGTCGGGGCCGACGATCATATGGTTCGTGCGCTTGCGTGGCCGTGTCTCCACGTTTCCGACCTTCGCCGCCGGTTCAAAGGCGTAGCCGGACGCCACACCAGGCGAGACCCCCATGTGACAATCCTGACAATTCTGGAACTTCTGGTGGGCAGCCGGAGACGATTTGAATTCGCTGAAAGCGTCCTCCAGACGGAAGCCATTGGGCGAGAAGACGTCATGGCAGGCACCACACGTTGCGGGCGTTGTCAGCGCAAAGAATGGGACCACTTCTTGGTGAATCTCGCGGGCTCGAATTTCCGGATCATGCTCGGAGCTTAAAACCCCATAGCGTTGCGGATTCGAAATCACATCGGCCAGCACTTCGTTGCCCGTTGGGCCATAGATGGGAGCGTTCAGCCCGCCAGCCACCAACGCAGAACGTCCCGCCCCTTTGCCCCAATTCTGGTTGATGCGATGACACACGACACACGTGACACCTTCTCGGGCGGCAGGATGACGATCGATGTTGCTCATCACAACCGGCTCATCCAAGGCCATCCCGACGGGTGTATGACAACGAATACAAAAGTCTCCCAGGGTGCCGTTGTTCAATTCGATCAGCTTGCTGGACATTGCGTTGAACACCGGGCTCAACTGGGCGTACGCATGAGGTGAGACGGACCATTCGCGATAGTGACCTGGATGACAGGATTGGCATTGCTTTGCTGACGGAAACGGGTCGCCGTCAAAACAGCTGGCATGGGCCAGGTTCACCGCCACATCCACGACCTTGGATTCCGCCGGCGCAGCCAGCGGTTCCATCGGCGCAGGCAAGGGTTCGAGATCGCCAATCCGAAACGTGACAGGTTTGGCAGACCGGCTGGAAGTCCTTGCATGAGGCGACGAAGTTCGAGCTGCCGGCGACGCGAACTCGGTTGGCGCATCCTGATGCTTGCTCGACGGTGACCGCAGCTTCAAGAAATCCGGACGATGGACCGAGGCCTGAAGCACCGGATCCATCCCCTGGTCATCCGCGATCGATAGTCCCTGCCGTCTCATCTCCTTAATGGCGGGGCTACAGAATCGGCTGGCCGTTTGTGATGCCGGTAACAGCAGTTGGTGAGGTGCGGACGCGGGAAGACGCAGTGCTGGCGTCCCATCGTCGCCACGGGCGGTGGTGCGGCCCGTGTCATGACAGACAAGAACGGCGCCGATCCCGAGACTGGCGCCAGCCAGAAGCGTGGCAGCAAAACGCCGGCGTAATTGACTCACAATTCTCATGAATTCCACCGTCTCGCGAAACGCCGTCCGGGCGACGGAAGCCCGTAAAATCGTTACAGCTTATCCAGTCGCCTGGCTGCGCGATAAACTTTGCGGATTAGGCTAAGTATTCACGTAACCTCTTGGCTCTATTGCACCTATAACCGATCGGTCGAATTGCAACGGATCCTTCAGTTATTCCGGTCGTGCCGATTGTGCGGACCGCAACGGTCGGTCAAGAAGCGCCGCGCGGTGTGCCGCTGCGTAAGAAATCGCGGCGGCTTTCGAGCGGACCAATCGGCCGCTCGACGACCCTACCGCACGTGATAGTTATGGCAGGTCGTGCAGCGGTCGCCGGCAGACTGTTTGGTGTGACATTCGGCACACCTCGCCTGCGTCATTGGTGCAAAGTCGTGTTGGAAGTCGCGTGCGGCGGATACCACTGCGCGAGCGGTACTACCCGTTTTCAGAATCGGACTGTCGGTAACATCGGCGGGAGCAAAGCCATGGCAATGGGAACACGCTTCGTTGGTCTGAACAGCCAGGTGCGGTGCGTGGTTGAATCGCGTAAACGCGTGCTGTGTTGTCGACGCCTGGTAAGTCAACCAGTTGATCGATCTCCCGCCGCCGGAAACTGAAGTCTGGTCCACCGTGTGACATTTTCGACAGCGCCCGCTCGAATAACTGGCTGCCAGCGCTTCGTAGAGAGCATTGCTGGGTGCAGCCACCGGATCATTCGCGGGCCGGCGCGCACCCCCGCTGAGCGCCAAACTGAGGTCGAGCAACGTTTTCAGCAATGGGTCGGCATGGCGTGCAGGTCGATAACGGAGCGACAGGCTGGGCGAGTGAATCGCCAACCCGGACGGCAGCAGTCGCGAGTTTTGAACGTCCACAGCGGCGACCGAGGCAGCGTCCTCGGCGACGATGTCCGCGGCGGTGTCTTCAGCGTCAGTGTTTTCAACTGCGGGCAGCGGCGAGCCAGATCGTCGAGCTGCCACTTCCTCGGCGACGTGCGGAAGCCACTGCTCTTGCATCGCAGCGATCCCCTCCAACGGCACGACACGGACCAGTGTTTCGATCTGCTCTGAGTCCAGGTATTCTGCAAGTCCTTGCGACGCCTCGGCCCGCAGTCCAGGCCGCCCGGTGGCCAGGATATCGACCAGCGACTCCTTGATTAGCCAAACGAAGGTCTCCACGTCGCGAAGTTGTGCCGAGGTCGCCTGGCGAAGGTCCGAAAGGTCGAGTCCGGCGAGCTTCGCCTCCACGTTGCGCAATGCGTCGCGTTGGGGCGAGATTAACGCCAGCAAAGGAGCCAACTCCGCCTTCGCTTCGACATGACGAGGATAGATGGTGGGCCAGTGTCCAATCTCGACACCCGCTCCCTGCAGCGTCTCGACATCGACCGCCGGGAGTGCCGCAATGGCCAGACCGGGCAACGTCGCATCTTCGATCTGTTCCTGATGGCACTGTGCACACGTCGCTTCGAATGGTTTGGCCAGCATATACCGATCTGCTGCATCCGGGACGTGGCAGTCCCGACACGCGTGCTGTGCCTCCGTGCCCGCAGTGGGAAAATGGATGCCGTAATGCGTCTGATGGTCGAAGGCGATTCGTGTGGGGCGGTCGTAGGGATAGCCGGACAGCGCGGGGTGCCCGTTGCCAAAGCTGTGGAAGGTCGCCGAGTGGCATACCTGGCACTGCTGATTGGTCAACTCGGTCAAATCGCTGGGCCCATGATGCTCGCGATGACACGTGGCGCAGGCCAATTCGGCATGTGATGCGGCTGGGCTGCCAAACGTCGCCTTCGCGACCGCCAACGGAAAGGAGCCGCTGGTCGGGGGTCGCTCTGCCTGTTTGGCTGCCAGCGCCGTTAGCGTGCTGGTGGATTGGCTATGGGGGCGGAGCGCGTTGGCTCCAAGCTCCACATGGCACTCGAGACACAGCGCACTTTGTGGTGGGCCAGCCTTGGGATCCAACGCGGCATGCACCCAGTCGCTTAACCCGCCATTGCCGACAGCATGACATTCTTCGCAATGATCCACGGTTTGACGATGGGCGCTGATCAGCGGGCCCGGGGAAATCAACCGCGAGCGGCCCGGCGTCGCGACCATCATCATTGCCGTCCCGACTGCCGCCGCAAACACGCAGAGCGACATCACACCACGTCGCGACATCACGCTACGAACCGGCTGACATTTCTGGATCGCTCGGCAACAGCTGCCATCCGGTAGCGGACCGGCATCGCAGGGACCGCCGTGGGCCTGCATCCGCGCACAGACCCAGGTATCACCTTCCCGATACGGCGCGCATTCGTACGCCGAACGACAAACCCCCAACCGGGCCGGACCGAGCGGACACGCATGGCCTTCCGCCGCCCAGCCGCAAATCCACGCCTGGTTTGGTCGTGCGTAATCATTCTCGTCGAAATTCGCGGCGTGCGAAGGTTCGTTGCTCATCGACCGCCTCCGGAGAAGGCCGAGACCAACAGCAAATGGAAGACCGCAAACGCGAGCAGCGCGTAGGTGAGGGGGACATGTCCGAACAACCAATACTTGAGCGTCGCCTGCAGGGCGAACTGATAATCCAGGTCGTCCTTCTTGCGAACCTGCTTGGCCAGCCGTTGCATCGCCTCGCGTTCGTCCGCATTCAAATAGCGGTCATATGAACTGATTTCGTTCAGCAACGCGACGCAGGGCCGATTGGACTGGGCCAGGTGTTGCCAAAAATGACGTGTGCGGGAAAAAAAAGGCTCCAGTCGATCCGCATAGAACTGAGCAACTGCACTGGAATCGGATGCAGTCAGGAAAGCCAAGACCTGAGTTTCGACTTCGTGCTGCAGTTGCCGCCGGTACACCGGAATGCGCTCGAACATGACCTCGTCACCCCGCGTCGTCAAACGCCTCGCTAACGACCGAGACAAGAACAATCCGACGACACCGCTGGCAAATACGGTCAGGTAGAGTGCCGCCAGCACGATCTCAAACGGTCCGCGAGGAATCCGCCAGGCAATGTGAATGCCAAACGCAACTGCCGTGAAAAACCCCGTGTAGATATGAAATTGCAGCCAGGCAGCCGATGACCCCAAAGGAAGAAAGGGCAACTTTTTGCGCAGATTGTAGGCAGCCAGAAAAATGATCAACGTCAACAACAGCCACCCGCTGAGCCGCGCGGTGTCGCGCAGCGCGATCGTCGCGAGCGCGCTGCACCCAAGGAATGCGAAGACCGCGACGATCAAGATCGTCAGGTTTCGAGTTCGTCGCGCGGCAAGTCGTTTCATGCGGCAAGGCTTCGGGAAAGCATTACGTTAGCGAGTGTACCATTCCGTCAATTTTTGAACGTCACGCATTTCCATCCGCACCAGCGCATCGTGCGGGCACGCGTTCTGGCAGGCGGGGCCAGTCCATTGATCGGCACAGAGATCGCACTTGGTCGCTTTGACGATCGGAGCGTGTTTCCTGTCATCGCGAATAAAATCGCCCCGCTTGTGGCGAACCTCAACAATTCGAATGGCGTCATACGGACAATTGCTCGCGCAGGCGCCACAGCCGATACAGGTCTGATCATTGATGACAACCTGACCTTCCTCGACTTGCCGATGGATTGCACCGGTCGGGCATTCGATCATGCAGACTGGATCTTCGCAATGCATGCATGCATTGGCGACCATGATGTTGTTCTGGATCGGCCCGTTGCGAAGAAACCGCGGGTTATTGTCGTGCGTCGCGGCACACGCTCGGACACAATCGTCGCAGCGCGTGCAGCGATCCATGTCGATGAGCATCGTCGCAGTGCCGTTGACATAACGGTTTTGCACCAGGAATTCGACAAAATCCGGATTGATCCGTGTGGTGTCAATCACCGGTCGTTTGATTAATGGATCGCCACCGGTCGCCGTCCGTCGAGAAATATTTCGCCGACCTGTCTTTTCCAAGAGCAGCGATTCGATCAACTTCGTGGGAATGATGATGACGGTGGCCATCCCAATCGCGCGCAGGCTGTTCTTGAGCGGCTTGGGCGATTTCCCCAGCCAACCATCGACGATCTCGTCCAGGCCGTAAATATGTCCGGGTGTCAGGTATCCCACCGTCCGATGTCCATGCTCGTGACGCCGGCTTAACCTGGCCAGCCCGCTGCGCACGATCACGACTCCGTTGGGATGGTGTCCCTCTTCAGCAATTAGGGGCTCGTGCTGCAGATTGGTATCTGCCCCGTGTCGTGCCAGGCGTTTGAAACTACCTGCCCAATCATATTGGCCGTGCGTTTCAAATTCGGCCTGGTTGACCAGCTGCGCAACCTCCGACTTGTCGAGATGTTGAAAGATGGGTGTATTGAGCAGGAACCATTCCAGCCCACGTTCGCGGAACACCTGGTCGATATGATCGCGGATCCCTGTATCGCGGCGCATCAGATCGCGGAGACCTTGCCAGCGGATTTCCAGCAATTCGGTCGGCTGATCGGCAAACACGGTCGCTTGGCGCGGCGTACGGCCAAGGGCGGCATTCTCGCCGAAAAACTGTCCGGCCTTGATCACAGCAGTGCGGTACGTGTCCAACACCGCCGAAATATCTTGCAGGTAGATACGTGTCTGTTCCCCGCTGCCGCGCGAACCGATACGGGCGTCCTCGCGATAGCTGGCGACATCGCGAACCTCCGGCTCTCGGCGGAAATTCCACAGTTGTGCAAGCACCTGCCAGGCGCTCTTGCGGCGTACTTTCTGCCGTCCCAGAACCTCGCCCGGCAGGCTGGTCGTGGCTTGCAGATCGACGCGCACCGAACCCGAGATCACGAAGAATGCGGAATTGCCCCAGTCACCTTGGCGAACAATGATGTCGCCCTTCCGGTATCGCACCAAGCGGGCATCGTTCTGTAGAATCCCGCGCAAGGTGAACTTACCGCGAAACTGTGTTGGATCGAGATCGCATAGCGGTTTGACCTCGAGCAACCGATCGATGTCAGCGTCCGTCATCTCGGTCGAAAACGGCACACTCCATCGTTCGGGACGCTGGATCGATTCGAGAATGGGCATGCTGGTTAGTCAGTTCCGGGCCGTTGCCGAAGGTGGTCGTGAAGCAGGAGTGGCAGTTTATCGCTGGTCGGCGGGTTGGGCGACGCCGGCCGGCTGGTAGATCGCGTCGAACGGTCCCGGAGGAATCAGGTCGAGCCCATCGATTTCGGTGAGCGCGCTTCCATCCCGTTTCGCAAATGCCTTGGCAATGTTGGCCACCTGCTCGGCGGCCTGGAGATAGAGCTGATGGTCCGCCGGGTCGAAACCGTCATCGTCGAGTTTCTCGATGACCGGCTCGACCACCTCCACGAACCGCTCGATTTCCGGAAGCCTGGTTGTTTCCAGCTCTTCGAGCAAATCTTCGGCTAGCAGCCCAAACGCATCTTCGATTCGCTCGACCATCAAGTCGGAGAAATCGTTTTCGTCAGTCGCTCGAGCCAGACTTCGGAGACTCGTCTCCGCATCGACGAGTTGCCCGACGACGAACAGAACGCGTAGCCGTCCGGTCGCGGTGCGACCGGGACCGTGTTGCAAGGCGTCTGTCCAGAGGGTCGCGGTCAGAGCGTTTTCCCGAGCGTCCAGAAAGAAGTTATGTCGAACTTCTCCCATCATTTTCTCGACCACTTCAAAACGATCACCATGCTCGTGGCCCGCCTCGGCGAGTGCTTCGTCGCCAACGACATGGCAGGCAAAGCAACGCTTGATCAGTTGGTAAGCGTTGGCCGATCGGAGCTGTCCCGCCTGTTCGCATTTAGCGACCCGAGCGGCTCGATGTCGGGCGGACTCGTCGGTGCGGCGGGCACCTCGCGGGCCGTAGACGGCGTGCAGGTTGAGCCAACCGTCTTCCCCTCCCGCAGCGTTATGGCAGGCTTCGCAGGAAACACCGGCGATGACCGTCGCGTTCCCCGCATGACCCTGGCGCGGTGTCGCGTGGCATGTAACGCAGAGCGACTTACGGGCGATGTCCGTCGGGCGAATGCCGAGATTCTCCGCGTATTCGCGGGCCGTTGGTGCTGTGCGGAGAAGATCGAAGGCCCGCGTTGCGTGCTTCGATGCCAGCCACGCCTGAACTTCCAGTTGGTGACAGTCAAGGCACTTCTCGTGACCTTCGACACGGCTTGGAGTCGCCGATTGAGATGGCACAATCGCTTCGGGCGCCGGCAGATCATCGGCCAACGCAAGATCCGCCCACTGCCAGTTCAGCCAGGCAACACCACAGAGCGTCAGCGCACTGACCACCCCTGTCAAATACGTCGCCGTACGGCACGAGCTCTCACGCAAGGTCTTACTTCCTTTCAGGACGCAACAACAATTTCTTCAAGGTAGCTGCCGCCGCCAAACCGAGAATCGCGACGTTCCCCCGGCCAGGCGGCCAACTCGGCGGACGGCCAGCTCGATGGACGGCCAGCTCGATGGACGGCCAGCTCGACGGGCGAAATGCCGGAGTGGTTCTTGAGTCGCGACTAAGGTTGGTATGCGACACCCTTTTCCTTGCTGGGGATCTTGATGCTATCCGGTAACTTGCTGCCGTCTTGGTTGGCCGCCACAAACTTCCTCGCGACGGCCTCGACAGCCTGCGCGGCGCCACCATATTTCTGCGGATCGCCGTCGGTGATCGTGCCCAATGTTTTCTTGTCCAACTTGCCAAGCGCCGTCAACAGCTCTGCAAGGTCCGCAATGTTGGCCTCCGTCAGCGCCTCGTGGATATCGAGTATGCGATCGTTCGCCTCGTCGCCCAACGATCGGCGCTTCACGCTGGTGACGTTGGCCCGAATCTGCAAATTCACGAACAGATCGGCTAGTTGGCCGGCGACATACATCAGGCGTTTTCGGCTGTCGGCGGTGCCACCCGGTTGCCGGTCTGACCACCCCGTCGGCACGTCTGCGTTCTTCGTGGGATCGAACAGAAAGTTGTGCCGCACTTCGCCCTGCGCCCATTCGACGAACTCGAATCGCGAACTCATCGGATGTCCAGCGTCAATCAGTTTCTCATTGGGTACCAGATGGCACTGCAGGCAATTTGCGGCAATATCGAAGGCATCCGCCGAACGATTCATGCCCGCTGCCTGGCAAGCTTGCTCGCGCGCAGCACGATGCGCCGGCGTTTCCTTGGCTCGATCTTCCAACAATTGTGCGATGGTGATGCCGCGGGTCAGCTTGCGGCCCGTGCCGAAATCAAAATGCTGCTTGAGCCAGCCGTTGGCACCGCCCGAGCCACCGTGGCACGACTCGCACGAGTTTCCTTCCGCGATGACCAGCTTGCCCTGCTTGACCTGTTGTGTGCCGTGGCACTGCGTGCAGGCGGAATTCCCCTTGATATCGGTAACACCCAATGCCTTCGCGAACCCCTCCGCCTTAGGATGCGAGAGCAGGCTCCAGGCCTTGGTATTGTGCGACGACTTTTCCCACGCAGCTTGTTCGGCGACGTGACAGATCGTGCATACCTGGCGGCCGCTGACCTTCTCCGGCGGCACGGTCTGCTGGGCGGCCGCATCGATTGCCAAGCCATCGATTGTCAAGCACCATACCGTTGCGGCAAGTGCTGCGGCATTCCATAAGCGACCGGCCGACGAGAGGGAAAAACGTGTCATGTTGCGAACTCCGTGTTGCGTGGCAATCCTGCTGCCATTGGACGTAAATGCGAACGATGCTGTGCTCGCGGCGTGCACCACTGCCTACTTTGACCGTGTCATATTTGCCATTCCTACAAGCTCAGCAGCGTCAGCGAATGTGCGGGTTGCGTCAAACGCATCGACTGGCACTGCGTGCTTCGATTTCGGCCGATCACGATGAATCTGGCGCGGTCCGACGATGGCGGCTCTTCAACCGCCGTAGATCGACGCGCCAATTCAGGTATTGGTCC